>JAKAMV010000889.1 GCA_021812735.1 Chloroflexota bacterium
CGTGCCCGAGATGACTGCGGGGCGCGACGGAACGTTCAATCTTCGTCAGCGGTGATCGTGGGCGGGGAATGACTCGGCGTCCAGACACGCGCGGTGTCATGAGGCGCATTGGGGAAGCCACTACCAGGGACACGTTCTGCCGGAGCGAATCCGCACCCGGCCCGCAGACGTGCCCCCGGTGTTGGTGATGCAGGGTCGATGGCAAGCGCGTCATACTGGATTCGCGGGGCCGATGGGAGTGAACCGTGAGCGTCGTCCGCCGCTGGTGCGGTCTGCTGGTCGCCCTCTCAGTGCTCGTGGCATGTTCGGGGACGCATCCGGTCGGGACCGTCCTGATCCGCAACGAGAGCGCGACGACGGCCATGATCCGGCTCGCGACGCCCGCGAAGGGCTCGCAGCCCGCGGTTACGCAGCCGTTCTCGCTTGAGCCGTGGCATGCCGGCCTATGCCCGTATGCGACCCGTGCCCTGATGGCGCTGCCGGTGACCGTCACCGTCACCGCGGGAGCGTCTGCCGCCCCCGTCGTGCGACAGGCACATTCGAGCGGTGACGAGGTCGTCTTCGTCACGGTGGGCGCGAATGGCAGCGTGTCGGTGAAGGCTGGTCCCGAGCCCGTGCAGGCCGCGAGCTGCGCTGAGTACGGGAGAGGCTGAGCTGAGCTCCGCAGCGTCCCGCCCCGGCGGCGCCTGCACGCCCGGACTGAGCGAAACGGCGCTCGCCGGCGTCTATGGAAGTGATGGCGATCGAGCAGCTCTCCGAACTCGCACCCGTGAGTGACAGGGCCGATCCTCGGCTCGTGGCCGATCTCCACGCGCGGCGGGGCCGGGAGCTGTGGGGACTGGCGGTCAGGCTCGGGCTGAGTGAGGAACAGGCCGCCGACGCCGTGCAGGAGACGCTCCTACGCCTGTGGGCCGAGGTGCGGCGAGAGGCGCGTGTGCAGTCGCCGGATGCGTGGGCCTTTCGGACCCTCTACCACCTGGCGATGGACCAGCACCGCCTGCGGCGTCGAAGCGACGCCCTGTTCGATCGGCTTCGGGCCGATCCGCCTCGCCTCGGGGCCGATCCCGGAGCATCGGACGAGCGGTTGGCGGTCTGGGCGGAGGTCGACCGGCTGCCGCTGCGGCAACGCGCCGTCCTTTACCTGCGCTATCGCGCCGACCTGCCCTACGAGGAGATCGGCGACGTGCTCGGTATGAGCGCGAGTGCCGCGCGCAGCCACGCCGCACAGGCGATGGCGACGCTGCGCCGGCGGCTCGGATCGGCGGGAGGTCCGTAATGGACGACGAACGGATTGAGCGAGCGCTTCGAGCGGGCCCCCCGGACGAGGATCGCTACGCGCAAGTTGAGCTCGACCTCGGGGATCGGCCTCGCATCGCCGCCGGCCCGGCCGTGCGCCCGAGGGCGTCCGTGCCAGGGTGGCTCATCGTCGGCGCGGCAGCAATGGTCGTGGGCCTCCTCGCGCTGTCCGGCGGCGTGCCGTCGCAAACCCAACGAGGGGGACCTCCTGCCGACGGCACGGTGAGCTCACCGGTCCCGCCGTCGCCGGTCGCGACCCCCGGCTCGTCCGCGCTCGCGGGCGTCGTGCCCTGGCTCGATGCCCCCGTGGCCGTGCCGCCTTGGCCGACCCCGATCACGATCACCCCACCACCTGGCCTCACGCCGTGCCTGGCCACCGATCTCAAGGGCGTGCTCAGCGGGTGGGGCGGGGCCGCCGGGACGACCTACTTCCGGCTCCACCTGACCAACATCTCGGGGGGCACCTGCTATCTGCAGGGCACGCCGGGCGCGCAGGTACTCGATGGGCAGGGACAGGTAGTGCTCGACGGGACCAAGGCAGTCGGTGCCGTCCCCGGGCGCCCGTCCGTCGCCGGCGGTGATCCGGTCGCCGTCCTGACCGCTGCCGCCTCGACCGACGTCGAGATCGGCTGGTCCGACTGGTGCGGCCCGGCGATCAGCGGCCCGTTCTCCTTCGCCATCGTCCTGCCGCGGGATGGAGGCCGCCTCGTGGCCTCTTGGGCACCGGGCGTCGGGCCCCTCGATCGGCCCGTGACGTGCATGGGCGGAGCAACGTCGGAGGTGTTCTCGAACGGCCCCTTCGAGCCCCCCGCCGGAACTGTGCCGGCCACACCCGAACCAACGCCGCTGCCCCTGCAAGTCCAGATCGATCAGGGCATGCTGACGGTCGCTCCGACGGCGGTCGGCACGCCGATCCGCTACACCGTCACACTGACCAACACGAGCGCTGCTCCGGTCGATCTGCGCAGCTTCTCGGATGGGCAGAACTGCCCGGTCTACGAGGAGGAGATCATCGGGCAGACCCCCGCCTTCACGCAGGCGTTCACGCTCAACTGCGCCTCCGTGGGCCCCATCGCGCCGGGGGCATCGGTCTCGTTCGCGATGCAGATGTCGACCGTCGGCCTCCCTGCCGGCGAGTACACGTTCTCGTGGATTCTCGCGCCCCAGAAGCTCGGCGTCGGTACCAAGGCGTCCGTGACGCTCCATTGACGGCCCGCGGCACTCCGCGCGAACGGGGGTTCGGTGGGAAACGGCGGGAGAATGGCACCATCGACCGCTCGCGCTGACGGGTGTCTGCGGCGGAGCTGAAATCACCGCCAAGTCCACCCAGTCCGGCAGGAGGTGTGGATGGTGGTGGATTTCGTGGTCGCCTCCTGAACTCGCAACCCGCCGTGTCACGGCGGCCATTGACCGCTCCCCGAAAGTCGCCGACAGTGGCGGTGAACCAGACGCCCCTCGGCCGCATCTATTGAGCATGGAGGCCATCGAGCGGCTGGAGGGAGTGATCGGCGTGGGGCCT
>JAKAMV010000200.1 GCA_021812735.1 Chloroflexota bacterium
ATCTGCGCCCGGTGCACGTCAAAGCCGCCTACGATGGTCATCGGGATCTCCTCGCGCTCCTGTTTGCGCAACAGCTTGCGCTTGTGCCGAGGGGGTCCCTTCACATGCCATCTTTCGGCGCAGGCTGGGGGCGGGTCCTCCGAGCGGATGGCGAGCATGACCGTGCCGGCTTGGGGGTCGTCCGAGCCGCCCCGAGCTTGACCGTGGCCTGGCGGATGGCCAGCGGGGTGATGTCGCAGCCGAGCGCCTAGTTCGCCTCCGGCAAGCCGGGGCCTGCCAGGCCGACCGCGGGTAGGTGATGTCATGCTCGGCCCGTTCGTGGGCAGCGGCGCGCTCCTTATCTGTGGACGCGAGCGGGGGCCACGGTGGGCGAGACGTCGACAGCGGGCTCAGGGTGAGGAGCGAACCGGATCGTGTGCGCTCCCGTCCCATGACGTCTTCTGCTCGGGGCGAAAGGACTCGCGACAGACCGGGACCGCAGGCGGCGGCGAGAAGAGCGTCAGAAGCGCTTCGCCACGATCTGAATCGGGTTGTCGTCCGGATCGGCAACCCAGGCCAGGCGCAACGTTCCGAGCCAGTCGTGCGGCTTCGAAAGCGCACGCGCTCCCAGGCTGAGCAGACGGGCAAACGCGGCCTCCGTGTCGTCGGTCCACAGGACCAGCTCCATGCCTCGGCCTTCCAGGCTCGGTGACAGACCGTGGTTCTCGATAGCCGTGGCCTCGGTGGCGATGCCGAGCGTGAAGCCGTCGAGCCGCATCTCCACGTGCTCGGGCGCCCCGTCCCTTGGATAGCGGAACGTCTCCGCGAACCCGAGCTGCGCATAGAAGGCCAGGGCGCGCGGAAGGTCGCGGGAGTAGAGGTTGACCTGCGGCCTGCGGAACACGAGGCAACCGTACTGAGGCACCGTGGGGGCGTCAACGATCCGGTGACCGAACTGTGGACGAACACGATTCCAGTGACCGAACACCGGGAGGTGCGGCCCTGATCTCAGCTTCGGGGATCGATGAGGGCTCGGCCCGTGGATCTCGCGTTCGAAGCCGATGGCCGCACCGCAGATGGTCGCGACCAGGAGCCGCACCCCCCTCGAGGGTGAGGGTCGGCCCGGCCGGTCAGGGCGACGTCAGGTCGGTCGACGGGTGGACCGGGAGCATCACCGGCGGGCGCGGTGGTTGGCTGAAGTTGAAGTCGGCGACCAGGTTGCCGAGCTGCGGCGCGTTCTCCCGCACGTCGGGACGCGGGTCCGGCCGGCCATCGGTGGCCGGGTCGAGCCGCTGTCCGCCCAGAAAGTCATCCTCGATGAACTTGAGGTAGGCATCGAAGCTGAGGGTCTGGTGGTCGATGTAGCCGGCCTTGGCGTACGGGCTGATCACGAGACCGGGGACGCGGATCCCGTAGCCCAGCGCATCGACCGTGGGCGGCACCACATGGTCGTAGAAGCCGCCCCAGTCGTCCCAGGTGAGGAAGATGGCCGTCGAGCTCCAGTCCGGGCTGGCCATGGCGGCGTTGACGATGCCCGTGACGTACGACTCGCCCGTGCTGACGAGCGCGGGCGGGTGCTCGCTGTCGGCGGGGTCGGGCAGGATCCAGGAAACGGCGGGCAGGGTCCCCGCCTGGGCCGCCGCAAAGTACGCCGACAGGTCGCGGATGTCGGCCATCTGGCCATCGGCGTGCACGTCGCCGAAGCCGGGCAGCACGTTCCAGATCTTGGGAACGCCGCCGTTTGCCTTCCCCTGGTAAGCGCCCTGCGGCGCGGCTCCCTGGTCGAGGTACCAGGACCAGCTGACGTGGTCCCGGGAGAGCAGGTACGTGAGATCGGTCCAGGCGAACGGGGTGGGGCTGGCATTGCTGCGGTTCGTGGGGTCCACCGCGCTCGTGCAGCTCATCGGGTCGGCGGCGTTGGCACAGGTCGCCGACCAGGCCGAGACAAGGTACAGGTGGGACGGGAAGCTCCAGGAGTGCACCGCCTCGAACAGGTGGTCCTGCAGCACGAAGTCTCGTGCATAGGTCCAGTAGTTGGGGATGTCGGAGCCTGTGTGGTAGCCCATGACGTCCGGCGTGGGGAGGTTGGCGCAGGCAGGGTCGGTGGGGTTGGCGCAGCCATGCCGGGCGCGCTCGGCCTGCGCGATGAATCCGTCCATCTTGCCGCCGTTCACGTCGGCCACACTGTTGACGTCGTTGTGCGGGCCGCCCCCGTTGCGGTCCGCGTGGTCCGGATAGGGCCGCACGCACTGCCCACTGGCGGGGTCGGCGACGCACACGGTGGGCGTGCCGTTCACCATGGGGATGCCGTCGGCGCCCGGGAACGTGCCGAAGTAGCTGTCGAAGGAGCGGTTCTCCTGGAAGATCACGATGACGTGCCGGATCTTGTGGATGCCGCTCGCGGTGCTGCTGTTCGGGCCCGCCGTCGACATCGCCGTTCCGCTCGGGGCCGTCGGGTGCGCGGTGGTGGAGGTGGTGCCACACGAGGCGAGGAGCGGCGCGAGGGCGACGGCCAGCGCCGGAAGCGCGAGGTGTCCGACGCGGCCAATTCGTCCGCTCATGGCGCCACTGTGGCCGAATGACGTGAAGACTGCATAAAGATCACGGTATGAGATCACGGTATCCGGGCCGTCGTCGGTCCCGCCCCCACGCTTCTCCGGGCTCTCGGTTCCGGCAGCCCGCCGGGGTCGACGCCGCCCTGCTGCAAGCGATCTTCGACGCCGCCCGCCACCGTTGCGCATCGACTCCAGATCGGCACTGCAGGAGCGTCCCACGTCATGGGGAGAGTCCGGCATCTGGCCACGCCGGCGGCGTCGGCAGTGGCGGCACCACCCCTGGCAGACGTCCCGCTCCTCTGGCTGGCGCGACGCCTCGGCACAGGCGTCAGGTGAGGAAGGCCGTGATGGCCAGCAGGGCGAAGATGCAGAGCTGGCCGAGCAGGGCCCAGCGAAGAATCTGCACGCCGTCATAGCCCAGCTCGCCGCGCTGGTAGCTCCGTACCGCACCGGCGTACAGGACGCCGAAGATCGCCAGCAACGCGCCAGCGAAGACGAGCACGGCGAGCAACGCGGCCACGTTCATCCCGTCCACCTCTCGCGGGTCACCGCGCGCGTCCTCAGAAGACCGCCAGGTGGGCCATGATCAGGATGATCATCACCTGGAGCGCCGCCTGGACTCCGGCGAGACGGATGTTGGTCATGTTGAGGCGCGCGATCTTCGCCGTGTCCGGCTGGCGCTTCGCGAGCTCGATGAAGATGCGCACGCCGTTCGGCATGAAGATCCCGAACCCTTGCACGACCAGGATCAGCACGACGACGCCCGCCCCGAGGATCCAGGGCGAACCCAAGTCGAACTTGCCTTCGGTCTGTGCGAGGTAGATCCCCGACGTGACGGCCACGGCCGCCAGTGACGGTAGGATGAAGAACGTCGTGGGCGTCAGCCGCTTGGCCACCTCGACCCGGGCGGGGATTTCGAGCGACCGCATGACCCACGCCATGACCAGGCCCATGAAGAGGTCGAACCCGGTCCACGTTCCTCCGCAGATCACGTGGACGAACGTGAGCAGATACAGACTCTTCGCCGCCAGCGCGACGATGAGGGCGATGGGCGGGACGACGGCAACGGCGAAGCTCCAGCGGAGAAGCCGGCCCGTGTACGGCGGGAGTGTCCCGGCGCGGGCATGCTCCGGGCCCCCGGATTGCGCTGCCACCCTCGTGGCGCCAGTCATACCTCTGGTTCCCCAGGTCTGGTCCCCGACTTGGTCTGATACAGCGGGGGCCTGTCCGTGGGTTGGCCAGGAACGTGTTGCTGCAGGCCAACAGGCGCGTGCACGTTCGCACTCAGCCAGATGCGGTGCAGACATCGAAAGCCCGGTTGCCGACGATCGTGATATCCACGGGAGCCGCCGCCGAACAGACCAGGATGCCGCTCGTGGCGGTGTCCGCAGCGTCGCATCGGGGTCGCCGTCGAGGTTGTTCGGGCCGATCAGGCAGCCGCCACTCCCGGGTTGACCATGGGCAGAGCGCCTCCGAGCGGTAACGCCGACCCACCCACCGAACTGGCGACGCGACGCGCCGGTCCAAGTCTCACCGTCCGCCTCCTTCGATCAGACCCTCTCGTCAGAGTGAACAAACGACCCGGCCCCCCATCCAGCACTCGGCAGACTCCTGCTGGACGCGAATCTATGGGCCATATGGCCTCCGCCAGAGGGCCTAATGGCCCATAGCGACAGGCCGCCTGGCCCGGTTTCAGCCGCTGCCGCCGCCGCTGCTGTGTCTGCGGCCGCTGCTGCCGCCGCTGCTGTGTCTGCAGCGGAGTGTGAGCATCGCGCCGTGGCACAACCACCTCCGCCTCGCGGCTCCCTGCCCGACCGGGCACGTCCCCCTGCTGAACAGGCCGCGGGACGAGCAGGCGTCGTCGGGGTCGGGTAGCGTGAAGCCGTTGACGAAGGGCAGACGTGGGGTGCGGAATGCAGGTGGGCGTGATCGTGCCGCAAGGGTGGACCGGCGAGTACGACGGCTGGGGGTCGGAGCGTGCGTGGGCGCGCACGGTCGCGGTGACGCAGCAGGTCGAGCGTCTCGGGTTCGAGTCGGCCTGGCTGTTCGATCACGTGCACACCGTGCCGGACCCGACCGACGAGCTGACCTTCGAGTCATTCACCTCCTTGTCCGCCCTCGCGATGGTCACGACCCGTGTGCGGCTTGGCCAGATCGTGATCAACAACGGGTTCCGGAACCCGGCGCTCGTCGCGAAGATGATCAGCACCATGGACGTGATCAGCGGCGGACGGATGGAGCTCGGGATCGGCGCGGGCTGGAAGCGCGATGAGTGGCTCGCGTACGGGTACGGTTTCCCCGACACCGGCGAGCGGCTCGCCGCGCTGGGCGACGCGCTCGAGATCATCACGCGGATGCTCGCCGGCGGGCGATCGACGCACGCGACGTATGACGGCCGGCACGCGCGGGTCGAGGATGCGATCAACGTTCCGAAGCCGATCCAGCAGCCACGCCTGCCGATCATGGTCGGCGGCAACGGGCCGAACGTGACGTGGCGGCTTGCGGCGCGGTTTGCGGACGAGCTGAACGTGGACGGGATGCGTCCGAGCGAGCTGCGCGAGGAGCTGCCGACGATCCGCGCGCGGTGCGAGGAGATCGGGCGCGACCCGGCCACGCTGAAGGTGTCGGCGCACATCTGGTGGGAGCGGCTGCCGGGCCCCGGCCGCCAGCGGCAGGACCTGGTGGCTGCGTACCGCGACCTCGGCGTGAGCCGGATCATGACGCTGGTGCGCGACGCGGCCGACTCGGACGAGGCGCTCGATGCGTTCGCGGAGGACAGCCGGGCGGCGGGGGCGGAGTTGGCCTGAAGGACGTGGAGGCCGGGCGACGTGCGTTCGAGGTCGGCGACAATGCCGGCAGCAGAGGGAGGGAACCGTGCAGACCGCCGATCTCGTGATCCGCAACCCCACCGGGCTCCATGCTCGCCCGGCGTCGACGTTCGTCAAGACCGCGAGCGGCTTCCGATCGCAGATCCTGCTGGAGAACGTGACGCGCGGGACGAAGCCGGCGAACGCGAAGAGCATCCTGACCGTGCTCGCCAGCGGCGTGTCGAAGGGCCACGTGATCCGGCTGTCCGCGAACGGCGAGGACGAGCAGGCAGCGATCGAGGCGCTCCGCGAGCTGGTCGAGAGCGGCATCGGCGAGCCGCTCGAGTAGTCCGCGCCTGACGACCCTTCCGGGCCCCTCGCCGGCTTCCTGCCACATTCTCGTCGAGCGTCGAGTACGCACGTCCGACGGGGGCGCCGCTGGACGCTCCCAGCAGGGTGCCTTCGAGAATCGTCGTTCCGACCCCATCAGGCTGCGCAACTCGTCGAGTCTGCCCCGTCTCCCTCGATCCGGACACGTCTCCGGCGATCCGCCTTCCGACGGCCGTGCATAGTCGACATACGGCGAGAATCTGGCAGTAGGTGTGGGTCAGGACGCGGCGGCCCGGCCTGGCGCGCAGGTAGGGACGCGACACGCCCAGATGTGGGTCAGGACTGGCGGCCCGGCCTGGCGCGCAGGTCCGGGCGCGACACGCCCAGGTGTGGGTCAGGACGCGGCGGCCTGGCGCGCAGGTAGGGACGCCAACCTCCGGGCCGGGATGCGATGGGCGTTCTACCGGACGACGATGTTGACGAGACGGCCCGGGACCTGGATCACGCGGTCGGGCTTGCGATCGGCGAGGATCGCGCGGATCTTCTCGCGCTCGAGCACGATCGCCTCGATCTCGGTCGGTGACAGCCCCGCCGGCACCTGCACCCGGTCGCGCAGCTTGCCGTTGACCTGCACCGGCAGCTCGACCAGCTCCTCGGCGACCAGCGCCGCGTCCCACGCCGGCCACGGCTCGGTGTGGATCGAGCGCCACGGCTCCCCCCGCGCCTCGAGCACGCGTGACCACAGCTCCTCGGAGACGTGCGGCGCCGACGGCGCCAGCATGTGGAGCAGCAGGTCGACGGCCTCGTTCCAGGCCGGTCCGCCCGCCACCTCCGTGCCGCGGTAGCGCATCAGCACGTTGGTCAGCTCCATGAGGTGCGCGACCATCGTGTTGAAGCGGTAGCCCTCGAACTCGCCTGTCACGACCTTCAGGGTCCGGTGCGCCGCGACCCGCAGCGCGCGTTCCGCGTCCGCCGCCGTGTCGCCCGCCGGCAGCCTTCCCGCGTCGGGATCGCCGGCCTCGACGCCGGCCGGGTCGAGCACGGCGGTCCACACGCGCCCGAGGAATCGACTGATGCCGCCGATGCCGGTCGAGCTCCACGGACCGCCCTGGTCCCAGGGGCCCATGAACATCAGGAACAGCCGGACGGTGTCGGCGCCGTAGCGCGCCACCAGCTCGTCGGGGTCCTGCACATTGCCCCGGCTCTTCGACATGCGCTCGCCGTCGGCGCCCAGGATCTGGCCCTGGTTGAAGACCCGCTTCCAGGGCTCGTTCTGATCGACGAGCCCGATGTCGCGCATCATCTTCGTGAACTCACGCGCGTAGAGCAGGTGCATGACGGCGTGCTCGGCGCCCCCGGTGTACTGCTCCACCGGCGTCCACCCGTGCACGAGCGCCCGGTCGATCGGGGCGTCGTCCTTGTGTGGGGACAGGTAGCGATACCAGTACCAGGACGAGTCCATGAAGGTGTCGAGCGTGTCGGTCTCGCGCCTGCCCGGCCCGCCGCAGCGGGGGCAGGTGACGTTCAGGAAGGCCTCGTCCTTCGTCAGCGGGTTCACACCGCTGCCCGCGTAGTCGACGGTCGGCGGCAGCAGCACCGGCAGCTCGTCGTCGGGCACCGGGACGATCCCGCAGCGCTCACAGTGGATGACCGGAATCGGCGTGCCCCAGTAGCGCTGCCGGCTGATCAGCCAGTCGCGCAGTCGGTACGTGACCGCGCGCTGGCCGACGCCGCGCGCCTCCAGATCCGCGACGATCGCGTCGAAGCCCTGCTTCGCCGAGCGACCGCTGTACGGGCCGCTGTTGACCATGACCTCGTCGTCCGAGTGCGCGACGAACGCCGCGCCGCCCTTCGCCCCCGCCGCCACCATCTCTGCGACGCGCGCTGCTTCGACGGGGTCCGCCGGCGCGATCACCTGGCGGATCGGCAGCCCGAACCTGACCGCGAACGCGTAGTCCCGCTCGTCGTGCGCGGGGACGGCCATGATCGCGCCCGTCCCGTATCCCGCCAGGACGTAGTCGGCGACCCAGATCGGGATCCGCTCGCCGTTGACCGGGTTGACCGCGAAGGACCCGGTGAACACGCCCGTCTTCTCGCGCTCCGTGGACAGCCGCTCGATCTCGGTCTCCCGCTCGGCCTGCGACACGTACGCCTCGACCTCGGCGCGCCGGTCCGCGTGCGTCAGCGCGGCGACCAGCGGGTGCTCGGGCGCCAGCACCATGAACGTCGCGCCGAACAGCGTGTCCGGACGGGTCGTGAACACGCTGAGGGGCTGGCCGCCCGGCTGGACGTCGTCGGGGGCGACGGTGAAGGTGACCTCCGCGCCCTCGGACCGCCCGATCCAGTTCGTCTGCATGATCCGGACGGGTTCAGGGAACCTGACCTCGCTGAAGTCGAGCAGTTCGTCGGCGTATTCGGTGACCCGCAGGTACCACTGGTCCAGCTCGCGCTTCTCGACCCTCGCGCCACAGCGCCAGCAATGGCGATCCGTGCCCTCGACCTGCTCGCGGGCGAGCGTCCCGTCGTTCGGGCACCAGTCGACCGCCGACTTCGCCCGGTAGGCGAGGCCCTTCTCGAGGAAACGGAGGAAGAACCACTGGTTCCAGCGGTAGTACTCCGGGTCGCAGGTGACGACCTCGGCGCTCCAGTCGAACGTCGCGCCCATCGTCCGGAACTGGCGGCGCATGTTCTCGATGTTGCGCATCGTCCAGTCGCGCGGGTTGACGCGATTCCGGATGGCGGCGTTCTCCGCCGGCAGCCCGAACGCGTCGAAGCCGATCGGAAAGAAGACGTTGAGCCCGTTCATCCGCCGGTACCGGGCCAGGGCGTCGGTCGGCGTGACGATGTACCAGTGCCCGATGTGCAGGTCCCCGGACGGGTACGGGTACATGGTCAGCAGGTAGTAGCGTGGGCGCGACGTGTCGTGCAGGTCCGTCCGGTGCAGGCCGAGCTCGGCCCAGCGCGCCTGCCATCGGGGCTCGACAGCCGCGGGGTCGTAGCGGTCGATGCGGCTTCTGTTCGAGACGGACACGGGAACCTCTCCAGGCACGGCGGCAACCCCGCAGGTGGTGGCTCGGGGCGCGCGGTAAGTGTAGCCGAGCATGTCGGGCGCCCCGAAGCCGCGGAAGCGGGGCGGCACGCCTCGGCCGCGCGCGGTCGCGCGTTCTCGGCTGGGCGCTGTCCTCACGCCGGCAAGGACGACGGGCTGCCCGACCACGGCCCGAACGTCTGGATGGTCCACGACCTCGGGCGGCGAGCCTGCCGGGAGCGACCCGTCCGGGCGCGGAGCCGGTCATGGCGTCGGCACCACCAGGGACTCCGATACGCCCGCGCCGCGCCGATGGACGGACGGAGGGCGACGACGACGACGTCTTCTTCGTCGGAGGACCCGGGAGGACGACAGACGACGTGGAGGGAACCGGGGGAGGATGGTGGAGCTACGGGGACTCGAACCCCGGACCCCCTGCATGCCATGCAGGTGCTCTCCCAGCTGAGCTATAGCCCCACGAATTACGCTCGACGAGAGCGTCTTCCTGCCGAATGGCCCTTTGCGCTCGGTCGTCAGAGCGTCTTACTGGTGGTGTTCAGATCCACCGTTTGGAGGCTTTGACGATGGCCGGACCATCCGGCGCCGGGCAGTCTATCACCCTCGAGCGAGCCCCCGTTAGCGGGATCGACCGCGACGTGCTCTCGTTCGCCAGGGCGTGCCGCGCCAAGAACTTGTCTCCCAAGACGACCGAGACCTACACGGACTCTGCGCGGCGGTTCGCGGCGTACCTCGCGGACATGGGCATGCCCACGGACCTCTCCGGGATCCGCCGCGAGCACGTCGAGTCGTTCATCGAGGACCAGTTGGCCCACTGGAAGCCGACGACCGCGCACAACCGGTTTCGTGGCGTGCAGGCGTTCTTCCGATGGGCGCTGGACGCCGACCTCATCAAGACATCGCCCATGGCGAAGATGCGGCCGCCGAAACTCCCCGAGGAGGCCCCGGACGTGCTCCGGGAGGCCGAACTCAAGGCATTGCTCGACGCGTGCGCACGAGACAAGACGTTTGCCGGCAGGCGGGATGAGGCGATCCTCCGCTGTTTCATGGACACCGGAGCGCGGCTCTCCGAGATCGCCGATCTCCGCTACAACCCGACCGACCCGGTGGCGAACGATGCCGACTTGGACCAAGGCGTGCTGCGCATCGTGATGGGCAAGGGCCGCCGCGAGCGCACCGTGCCCGTGGGGCGCCGCACGATCAAGGCGCTCGACGTGTACGACCGGCTCCGCAGCAAGCACCCACACGCGGACCTGCCGTGGCTATGGCTCGGGCTGAAAGGCCGCCTCACAGGCAGCGGCGTGTCGCAGATGGTCCGGGAGCGCGGCAAGCAGGCGGGACTCGGCGACGGTATCCACCCGCACCAGCTGCGCCACAGTTACGCGCACAGCATGCTCGCGGCCGGCATGCAGGAGACGGACCTCATGCGGCTCGCGGGCTGGCGCTCGCGGACGATGCTGCAACGGTATGCGGCGTCGACCGCCTCGGAGCGCGCCATCGCCGCCGGGCGGAAGCTCAGCCCGGGCGATCGGCTGTAGACGAGGGAGGCAAACGCATGCCGGCAGGGCCGTGACCTTCACGGAGCACAGAAACGCAGTGCGTCCCGAGGGAGGGAGACGACCGATGACCACGACAACACCGCTTCACCAGCCCGGCTCCGCAGCACAGTCACGGTGGGAGCGAGCCAACGCGATCCTCGAGGACATCACGGCGCGCGCCGAGGAGGCCGAGGAGCAGACGATCTCGCGTGACGCGTGGGAGGATGCGCGCGGATGCTCGAGGCGCTCGCGGCGTCGTGCACGCAGGGCGCCGCGGAGCTACGCCGCATCGCTCAGGAGCCCGCCGCACGCTGACCCCGGCTCCGCAATCGCACGAGAAGGCCCCGGACGCAAGCCCGGGGCCATTCCATGTCCGTACCATCGTGTGCGCAACAGAAGTATTGACAGGTGCGCTATGCTTTGCATCGGAAGCCGTGTTCAACTTTTCTCGGCCGATGTGGTATAGTATGAGTAGGCGGACCCGCTGGGGGGGCAGGTCCGTTGCGGAGCCGCTGAAACCAAGGGGACATTGACGACGGGCGGCACGCGAACTATTGGCGGCACGGGCGCCTAGGGGCCACTCGCTACAGGAGAGCGAGGAGCAGGCCCGCTCGGGACCCCGGGAGCGGCGCGGACCAGCGGAGGCCCGCGACCCCCGGACCAGTCTCAGGCCCCGGCGAGTGTGTAATCCCCGACCCCGCCGCGAGAGCGGAGCCGTGCCATGCCGTACTACCAAGAGCCGGTCGGGGATCGGACGGCGCGCCTGCGCGCGCTCGCCGAACTCGCCGACGTGTCACAGACTGCCATCGCGCGCCGTCGCGGCGTGACCATCGGTGCGATCAACGCCGAGTTTCGCGGGCGCCGCAACGTCAGCGCCGCGACCTTGATCGCGCTCTACGAGGTGGCCGCGGAGCGAGCCCGTGAGGCGATCCGATGATGACCGCCAGTGAGCGCCAGCAGCGCGCGCGCCTTGGTGGACTCGCCTGCTCGCTTCGGCATGACCCACGGACCTACACCGCCAACGCGCGGGCCGCGCAACTGGCCGCCCTCGAGCGCCAGGTGGACCCGGACGGGACGCTGGACCCCGACGAACGAGATCGTCGGGTTGCCGTCGCTCAGCGCGAACGCATGTGCCGCATGGCGTTTGCGAGCGCGCGGGCGCGATCAAAGACGCCGACCCACTGAGAACGCAAAGCGCCGGGGGCCGAACCCGACGCCTCACTTCGAAGGAGCGCAACCGTGGACCCGCTCGCCTCGCCCATCAAGAATAGCGCGCCCGAGCCGGCACCGACCGTCACCCTGTCGCGCAGCGGCGCGGAGGACGCTCTCGCCGCCGTGGCGCTCGCGCTCGACGCCGCAGAGGCGGGCGCGGACGTGGGCGCAATCGATTACGAGCCGTTCCGCCCCCTGATGCGCGCCGCGCGTCTCCTTCGGGCCGCGCTCGCGCCGACCGGATCGGCGGCCCTGACGTGACGGCCGGCGGCATGGGGCACACGACCGCCGCCGTGTCGCCGATGCACGACCCCCTGCCACCCGAGCCCGGGGAGGAAGCGCCGAGCCTCGCGCTTGACGCACTGCGCCAGCGCGAAGCCGAGCAACGATCCCACGCCCAAGCAGCGACGTTCCGCGGGCGCGGAACTGGCCTCGATACCGTCAGCCTCGCCGACCTCATGGCCGAGCCGGACACCGAGCCACCGTGGGCCGTCGACGGGATCGTTCCGCAGGTGGGCGTCACCGTCCTTGCGGGCCCGCCGAAGGTGGGCAAGACGCTCCTTGTGCAGTCGATGGCCTTGGCCGCTGCCGACCGGGCACGGCCACACGAGGTACTCGGCCGGGACGTTCGCCGGGGGCCCGTGCTCTACGTCCTCGAGGAAGGCAGCCGGGCCGGCCTGCGATACCGCGTGCACCGCCAGGCATCCGCGCTCGGGATCACTGACGCTGCGGTCGCGTTCGCGTACCGCCAGCACGTCCGGCTCGACGACCGCAACTCGCTCGCACGGCTCCGGGGCGAGGTTCAGGCGCTCCGCCCCGTGCTCGTCGTGGTCGATCCACTCAACCGCGTGCATTCGCGGAACGAGGACAAGGCGACCGAGATGACGCCCGTAAT
>JAKAMV010000201.1 GCA_021812735.1 Chloroflexota bacterium
GGGGACCGGGCTCGGGCCACGCGACGTGACGCCGCAGGCGCTGGTCGGCGTGCTCGACTACGAGATTCCCGGCTTCGGCGAGGTGATGCGTGCCGTAGGGCGGCGCACGACCCCGCTCGCGGCGCTCTCCCGGTCGCTGGGCGGCGTGGTCGAGCGATCGCTCGTGCTCGTGGTGCCGGGCAGCCCGCGCGGAGCCTTGGAGTCGCTCGACGCGGTCGCCGACCTGCTCCCGCACGCGCTCGAGACGCTGGCCGGGGCTGACCACACAGCCAGGACCAACGAGGTGGCCGGCGCGGACGAGGCGGCCGCGGGGCGTCACGGGCCCAGTTTGACCACGAGGCGCGAGGCGCGGCCGTGACCTCGCAGATCCCCCTCTACCCGCTCGCGCCCGTCGTCTTCACGCTCGCCGTCATCGCCTTCGCGCTCCAGATGGCACGGCACTTGCGAGTCTTCGCCGCCACGCGGCCGTCGCCCCTCGGCGACCGGATCGGCGAGCGCGTCCGCTCGCTGCTGGTCTACGCCATCGCGCAGGTGCGCATGTTCCGCGATCCGCGCGCCGGGGTCATGCACGCCGCGATCTTCTGGGGCTTCGTGGTGCTCACGGTCGGGACCGCCAACCGCGTGACTGGGGGACTCGTCCAGGCGGTCCTCGCTTGGCCGGTCGACGGCTGGCTCTGGCGGATCGTCGTCGCCCTGGGCAACCTGCTCGCGCTGGCCGTCCTGGTAGCGGTGCTGTACGCCGCATTCCGTCGCCTCGTGACCCGCCCGGCGCGCATCACGCTCTCGCGCGACGCCCTCCTGATCCTGGTGTTGATCGGCGGGATCGTCACGAGCGAGCTGCTGGCCGAAGCGTTCCGTTTGGCACGGTACGGCGACCCATTTGCGCACGCCTCGCTCGTCTCCTGGCCGCTCGGCCAGCTGATCGCCGCGCCCCTCGCACCCGCCGCGCAGGAGGCGATCCTGACGGTCGCGTGGTGGACCAACATCCTGCTGGTCAGCGCGTTCCTCGTCTACCTGCCCGGCTCCAAGCATCTGCACATCGCCACGGCCTTCTTCAACACCGCGTTCCGCAAGATCGGTCCGCGCGGGGAGCTGCCGGCCATGAACCTCGAAGCGGAGACGGGCACCTTCGGCGTGCGCGCGGTCGCCGATCTCGGCTGGAAGGACCTGCTCGACGCGTTCACCTGCACCGAGTGTGGACGCTGCCAGGCGCAGTGCCCGGCCTGGGCGACCGGCAAACCGCTCAACCCCAAGACATTCATCATGGGGTTGCGCCAGATGGCGGTCGACGCCGAGGTGGGCGTGCCGCTCGTGCCTGGACTGCGCGCGGTGCCCTGGGTGCGCGCCGCGGATGCCCCCGGGCGGCTCGCGGCCGGCGTCTCGACCGAGGCGCTCCAGCGCCCGATCGTGGACACCGCGGTCCCGTACGACGCGGTTTGGGACTGCGTCACGTGCGGCGCGTGCGTCGAGGCGTGCCCGGTCACGATCGAGCACGTCGACAAGATCGTCGGGTTGCGGCGCAACCTGGTGCTCGAAGAGAGCCGGTTCCCGCCGGAGGTGACGGCCGCCTTCACGAACATGGAGCGCCACGGCAACCCGTGGGGCCAGCCCCGATCCGCTCGGCTCGACTGGGCGAAGGGACTGCCGTTCGAGGTGCCGACCTTGGCCGACCTGGCCGCCCGTCCGAGCGGCGGTGCAGGTCCCGGGAGCAGCGCGCGAGACGACGCGCCGGCGCTCGAGGTCCTCTACTGGGTGGGCTGCGCGGCCGCCTTCGACGACCGCAACCGGCGCGTGGCTCGCGCGGTCGTCACGTGCCTGCACGCGGCGGGCGTGCGCTTCGCCGTCCTCGGACAAGAGGAGAGCTGCTCGGGCGATCCGGCGCGGCGCATGGGCAACGAGTATCTCTACCAGATGCTGGCCCAGGCGAACGTCGAGACCCTCGAGCGGTATCGGCCGCCCCTGATCCTGACGGCCTGCCCGCACTGCTTCAACACACTCGCCCACGAGTACCCGCAGTTCGGCGGGCGCTACGACGTGGTGCACCACAGCGCGTACCTGGCGCGGCTCGTTGCCGAGGGACGGCTGCGCGCGGTAGCAGACGAGCGCGGGGCCGCGGTCCCCGCGCGGCGCTCAGTCACCTACCACGACTCGTGCTACCTGACGCGCTACAACGGTGTGGTCGAGGAGCCGCGCGCCGTCCTCGCCGCGGTGCCCGGTCTCGAGCTGCGCGAGATGGAACGCCGTGGCCGGGGGAGTTTCTGCTGCGGCGCGGGCGGCGGGCGCATGTGGATGGAGGAGCGGCGCGGGATCCGCATCAACGCGGAACGCACGCGCCAGGCGCTCGAGACCGGCGCGGAGGCGGTCGCCACCGCCTGTCCGTTCTGCCTCGTGATGATGCGCGACGGGATCGCAGACGCGGTCGGAGCCGGGACGGCTCGTCAAGGGATCGAGACGATCGACATTGCCGAACTGCTGGCGGCGGGCCTGGCACCGACGGCAGGCTTGGCACCGGCGGCGGTGCGGGCGATGACAGCGGAGGAGGGGCAGCGATGACCAGCCGACTCACGCAAGAGCAGCTCGAGCTGCGGGAGGCCGTGCGCGAGCTGGCCCGGGAGCGCATCGCACCCCGGGCAGCCGAGATCGACCAGAACGCCGTCTTCCCACGCGATGTCGTCGAGCTCTTCGCCCGCCACGACGTCTTCGCACTGATCTACCCGACCGAGTACGGTGGCCTCGGCGGCACGCTGCTCACGAACTGCCTGATGATCGAGGAAGTGAGCCAGGTCTGCGCCACGAGCGGGTTGATCCTCGCCGTCCAGGCCCTCGGTTCGCTGCCGCTGCTGCTCGCCGGGAGCGAAGAACAGAAGCGGCGCTGGATCCCGGGGCTGGCCAGTGGCGCCCTGCTCGACGCGTTCGCCCTCACCGAGGCCGGCGCCGGTTCCGACCCGGCTGGCATCCGTACCCGGGCGGTGCGGGAGGGCGACGGCTGGCGGATCGATGGCACCAAGCGCTTCATCAGCCAGGGCAGCGAGGCCGATCTGATCGCGGTCTTCGCGGTGACGGACCCGGAGGCGGGCCGGCACCGCGACCTGAGCTGCTTCTATGTGGAACGCGGGATGCCCGGCTTCAGCGTGGCGCGGCTGGAACACAAGATGGGGATCCGGGGGTCGCCCACGGCCGAGCTCGTCTTCGACGGCGTGCGCGTGCCGGATGCCAACCGCGTCGGCGAGGCGGGCGAGGGGTTCCGGATCGCCATGCGGACGCTCAACCGCAGCCGTCCGGCGGTGGCCGCGCAAGCAGTGGGGATCGCCCAGGGTGCCACCGACGCGGCCGTCGCCTACGCGCGGCAGCGTGTGCAGTTCGGCAAGCCGATCGGAGAACTGCAGATGGTGCAGGCGATGCTCGCCGACATGGCGACCCGCACCGAGGCGGCCAGGCAACTCCTCTACGAAGCCTGCGAGCGGATCGAGGCCGACGCGCCGGACGCCGTTCGCTGGGCCGCGATGTGTAAACTCTTCGCGGGCGACACCGCCATGGCGGTGACGACCGACGCGGTCCAGGTCCTGGGGGGATACGGGTACATCAGCGAGTACCCGGTCGAGCGGATGATGCGCGACGCCAAGATCACCCAGCTCTACGAGGGAACCCAGCAGATCCAGCGCCTGGTGATCGCCCGCGCGCTCATCGCCGCGCAATGACCCGGCAGGGCCGGCCGGCCGGCATCCGGTGGCCACGTGCTCGCTCGCTCCAGGGAGGCTAAGGGTGCGCATCGTCGTGCTGCTGAAAGCGGTGCCGGTGGTCGGCAACGAGAAGCTCGTCGACGGCTGGCGCGTCGACCGCTCGGCCGGCCTCGAGGCGAACGGGAACGACGAGTACGTCCTGGAGGCCGCCCTCAAGTTGGTGGAGGCCCACGGCGGCGAGGTCGTGACGCTCACCATGGGCCCGCATCCCGCGCTCGAGGCGATCCGCAAGGCGCTCGCCATGGGGGCCGCACGTGCGGTGCAGATCGTGGACGATGCCCTGGCGGGCTCGGATGCGCTCGCCACCGGGCGCGTGCTGGCCGCCGCGTTGGCCCACCTCGAGTACGAGCTGGTACTGGCCGGCGCCGATACCTCCGATGGACAGGGCGGCGTGGTCGGGGCGGCCATCGCGACCCGCCTGGGGTTGCCGTACCTCTCCTATGCGGCGTCGATCGAGCCCGACCCGGCCGCGAGGATCGTGCGTGTGCGGCGCATCAGCCCGACGGGCTACGACGTGCTCGAGGCGCGCCTGCCGGCGCTCATCGCCGGCACACAGCTGCTCGGCGAGCCGCGCTATCCCTCGTTGCGCGGCATCATGCAGGCGCGCTCGAAGGAGATCGCGACCTGGACCCTGCGCGATCTCGGGATCGATCCGGCCAGTGTGGGCCCGGCTGCTTCGCAGACCGTGGTGCAGGAGGCGACGCCACCGCCCCAGCGAGCTGGTGCGACGGTGGTCCGCGAGGCGCCGGACGTGGCAGTGGAGCGGATCGTGGCGTTCCTGGCATCTCGGAGGCTGATCTGATGGCCGGCGCGATCTGGGCGGTCGGCGAGGTCGTCGAAGGCGCTCCCACCCGGCTGACTCGGGAACTGGCCACGCTCGCGCGGCAGCTCGGCGAAGCGGCTGCACTGCCGGTCGCCGCGGTGCTCGTGGGCCCCGATGCCGCTGCCGCCGGCGCGCTGCTCGCGGAGCACGGGCCCGACGTGCTGGCCGTGGAGGTGGATCCGGGCGGGCGCCCGACCGCCGCGGTGATCGCGGAGCGCGTCGCCGCGTTGGTCCGCGAGCGCGCGCCGGCGTTCCTGCTGGTCGGGGCGTCGAACGACGGCAAGGACGTGGCGGGGATCCTACAGGGGTTGCTCGACTGGGGCGTGCTGGTCAACGGGGCGGGCGTGCGCTGGAGCGACCGCGGCCCGCAGGTCGAGATGAGCGTCTTCGGCGGCCGGCTCGTGACGCAGAGCACGTTCGCCGCGGACCGCGGCATCGTGATCGTGCGTCCCAGCGCGGCCACCGCCGAGACGGCGCCGGCAGCAGGGCAGGTCGAACGTGTCGTGGTGGACCCGGTGACGGAGCTGGCGCCGGTGCGCGTGGTCGATCGTGTCGCCGAGGCGTCGGCGACCGTCCCGATCGAGGAGGCCTCGGTGATCGTCGCGGGGGGTCGCGGCGTCGGCGGGCCCGAGGGGTTCGCCGTGGTGCGGGAGCTGGCGGACGCGTTGGGCGGCGTGGTCGGCGCGACGCGCGCCGTAGTCGATGCGGGCTGGATCGGCTATGCGCACCAGATCGGCCAGACCGGCAAGAGCGTCAAGCCGCAGCTCTACGTGGCCGCCGGGATCAGCGGCGCGATTCAGCACAAAGTCGGCATGCAAACCTCGGGGACTATCGTAGCCATCAACCGCGATCCCGATGCGCCGATCGCCGAGTTTGCCGACATGATGGTGGTCGGCGACCTCTTCGAGATTCTGCCGCGGCTCACGGCCGCGGTCCGCGCACGTCGCGGCTGACAAAGGAGGCGTGCAAGGGGTGGATGCTGCCGTCGTGCTGCCGCTCGCCCTGGCGGCGCTGATCGCGCTGGCCCTCGCGCTCTTCCTGCAGCGCGCCTCGGGCGCGCTGCGTGCCACGCGCCGGGTCGAGCGGTTCCAACAGGACGCCGCGGCGCTCGGCGCGCGCCTGGATGCGTTGCTCGCCGCCACGATCGTGCAGGTGGACGGGGTGCGGCGCCATGAAGTGGACGCATGCACCGTGCTGGACGACCTGGCCGACACGATGGCGGCCCTGGATGGTGGCCTGGCCGACGCCGAGGGGCTCATGGCGCCCCCCGCCCAAGCCGCCAGCCGCCTCGGGATCATCGCGGAAGTGCGCCATGCCCAGCGCGCGCTCGACATGGTGCAGTACGGATGTCAGCTGGCGGCCGGGCCTCGGGCACGTGCCCGCAGCACCGAGTCGCAGATCGCGATCAAGCGCGGCTACCTGAACCTGCTGCACGCGCGCGAAGCGCTGGCCCAGCACGTGGGCGACCTGGCGGCCGCCCGTGGCGCGGTCGAACGGACCTGGCGTACCTCGCGCGTCTGAGAGCGCGGCGACGCCGGTCGGCGGTGCGTGCCCGCGCCCGAGGGCAGGTGGTACGCTCGTGGCGCCGATCCCGGCGGTTGGGTCGGCAGGGACGAGCTGAGGTTCGCGATGCGCTGTCCGGCCTGTGGCGAACGCGATACACGGGTGATCGACTCGCGCGATCTGGACGAAGGGGGAACGATCCGTCGGCGTCGCGAGTGTGCGCGCTGCGGCATCCGCTTCACCACGTACGAACGCGCGGAAGTCGCGCGCCTCGTCGTGGTCAAGCGCGACGGGAGCCGGGAGGACTTCGACCGCGAGAAGCTGGCCGCAGGGCTCCAGAAGGCGCTGACGCGCCGTCCGGTGCCGCAGCGGGCGGCCGAGATGGCCGCCGAGTCGATCGAGGCCGAGCTGCGCACGGCGGGTCTGGCTGAGGTGCCCTCGGGACGGATCGGCGAGCTCGCCATGGACCGCCTGCGGCAGCTCGACCAGATCGCCTACATCCGTTTCGCCAGCGTCTACCAGTCGTTCGAAGATATCGAGCAGCTCAAGCGGGAGGTGGACGGGCTGCTTTCGGCCCGCTCCGTGGCAGGTCCCGCCGCCAAGGGGTCGTGAGCGTGGCCGTCCTCTCCGATCGCGACATCCGCGCGGCGCTGGAGGCACGCCGCATCCGCATCGATCCCTACGACCCGGAGTGCCTCCAGCCGTCCTCGGTCGACCTGCACCTCGACCGCGAATTCCGCGTCTTCCGCAGCAACCGCTATGCGTACATCGAC
The DNA here is from genome assembly GCA_021812735.1 of Chloroflexota bacterium. The sequence continues at coordinate 6,840 of JAKAMV010000201.1, forward strand.
GTGCGCGTGCCGCAGCCAGACCTGACCGAGCTGCTCCGCATCGAGGACGACGCTCCGTTCATGCTGCACCCCGGCGAGTTCGTGCTCGGACAGACGCTCGAATGGGTCGAGCTGCCCGACGACCTCGTGGCCCGGCTGGAAGGCAAGTCGAGCCTCGGCCGGCTGGGGCTGCTGATCCACTCGACGGCCGGCTACGTCGACCCCGGATGGAAGGGCACGCTGACGCTCGAGCTCTCCAACGTCGCGAACCTGCCGATCACGCTCTACTGCGGCATGAAGATCGGACAGATCAGCTTCTTCCGCATGACCAGCCCCGTCGAGCGCCCCTACGGCAGCCCGTCGCTCAAGTCGAAGTACCAGGGGCAGGAGACCCCGACGGCGTCGGAGTTCTACCGTGATTTCTCCCAGGGTCGCCGGCTTGGACCGCGGTCCCGGGGGCGATCGTGAGTGTGGGGTGGCGATGACGATCCGAGAAGAGACCGCCTGGTCGGCCGATCTGGGGGGCGGCACCCGCATCGCCCTCGTCCAGGCGGGCACGTTTCGCTCTGACGCGGGCACGCTGTTCGGCCCGGTGCCGCGCTTCATGTGGCAGCAGCTCGTGGTCGACGAGATCGACGCCCAGGGCGCGCTGTTGCAGGCGCTCAACTGCTTGCTGGTGGAGACGCCGGCCGGCCGCGTGCTGATCGAGACGGGGATCGGCGAGCGCTCCGACGAGAAGACGCGACAGCGGCGCGTCATCGAGGGGCCGCCGATCCTGGCGGCGTTGCGCGCGGCTCGTTTCGATCCGGCCACCGTTGACGTGGTGGCGTTGAGCCACCTTCACTTCGACCATGCGGGCGGTCTGCTCGCGGCGGACGGGTCGGCCGCGTTCCCGCGGGCGCGGATCGCGGCGCAGAAGCTGGAGTGGGAGTTCGCCTTGGGAGACAATCCGCGGCTGCAGGCGAGCTACGACCAGGGCGAGCTGCGGCTCGTCGAGCAGGCGGGCTGGGCGGGCGCCGTCGACGGCGAAGCCGAGCTGCTGCCCGGAGTGACCGCGATCCGCACCGGTGGACACTCCGGCGGGCATCAGGCGCTGGTGGTGCGCGGCCACGAACGGACCGTCGCGTTCTTCGGCGACCTCTTCATGCGGCCCTGGAGCGCCAATCCGCGCTGGGTGACCGCCTTCGACGACTTCCCGCTCACGAGCGTCGAGGTGAAGGTGCGGCTCTTCCGACGCGCCGTCGAGGAGGGCTGGACGGTCGTGCTCTCGCACGAGGCCCGGACGCCGGTGGGGCGGCTGGTCGCGGAGCGCGACCGGTACCGCTTCGAGCCGCTCTAGCGCCGCTATCGCCCGGCCGTGGGCGCGGCCGTGGGGCTCGCCGCGGAGCCGGCCGATCCGTCGGCTCCAACGGGCGCGCCGGGCGAAGCCGCGAGGAGCGGAGCCAGCATCTGTTCGGCCTGCGAGAGCGACAGGGGTCCGTTCCAGACCTGCCGTACGATCCCTTGGCGATCGATGAATACCTGTGTGGGCAGCCCATAGATGTGGTACGCGCGGTAGACGGCCGACGTCCCGTCGAACCCGACGGTGTACTGGAGGCCGTACGTCTTCGCGTACGCGCGCACGTCGGCGATCGACGACTCCTGCACGCTCACCGCGATCACCACGAGTCCCTGCGCGCGATGCGCCTCGTAGACCTCCTCGATGGTGGGCGTTTCCGACTGGCAGGGCGGGCACCACGTGGCGAAGAAGTTGATCCAGATCGGGTGCCCGCGCAGGCTGCCCAACCGGATCGGCCGTCCCTCGAGGTCGGTCAGCACCACCGGCTGCCCGTTGAACGTGCCGGCGAGCTCGGGGGCACGGTCCCCGGGCTGCAGTCCTAGCTGGGGCGGGGCAAACGCGACGAACGACGATCCGGGGGTGGGGACGGCGGGGGCTGGGGTGCCGATCGGGGTCGTGAGCGCCTTGAGGCCGCCCGCCACCAGCAGCACTGCCACGGCGGCAGCGAGCAGCTGTCGTCCGCTGAACGGCCCCACCAGCCCACGCCGACGATCGCGCGGCCCAGTCGGTGCGGGAGACGCCATCGCTTCAGATACGCGGCGTGAGGTAGCTGAACTGGGCAGAGAACCAGCCGAGCCAATCGAAGATGAGGCTCAGGCCGATCAGCGCGACCAGTCCGCCGCCCGCCAGTTCGATCGCCCGGGCGTGACGCCGCAGCGCACGCACGAGGCCGGACGACTGTTCGAGCGCCAGCGCGAGGGCGATGAACGGGATGCCAAGGCCAGCCGAATACGCGACGAACAGGAGGCCGGCCTGCGCGCTGGGGCCCAGGGCCGCAAGCCCCAGGATGGCCCCCAGTGTCGGGCCGATGCACGGCGTCCAGCCGAGCGCAAAGATCGCGCCGAGCCCCAACGCGCCGAACGGTGAGCGTCGCGCGCCGTCGAGCGGGGCCGGACCGGCCGACTGCAGCGGGCGCCAGGTGCGGGCGAGGAACCCGATCGGGAGCAGGCCGGCGAGGTGCAGCCCGAGGACGACCAGGACGATGCCGCCAGCCTGGCGCAGCAGCGGCAGGTCCGGCGCGAGCACGCCACCGGCGTAGGTCGCGCTCACGCCCAGGATCGTGAAGACGCCGCCGAACCCGACGACGAACGCGATGGCGTGCCCCAGCACGAGCCAACGGGGGGCGGCGAAGCGCCCGGCGGCGATCTCGCCCGAAACGATGCCGTTGTGGGATGGCGCCGTCGCCGCCGCGAGCGGCGCGCTGCCGGCACTGCCGCCGACGCTGCCCGCGTTCCCACCGACGGTCCCCGCGTTGCCGCCGACGCTCACCGCGCCGAGCTGGCCCAGGTACGCAGGCACTACGGGCAGGACGCAGGGCGAGAGGAAGCTGAGCAGCCCCGCCAGGAGCGCGGCGGCGAGGGTCAGGTCAGGCATCGCGCGATCTCGGTGGCTGTCGGCCGGCGCTCATCGGGCCCGCGCCGTGTCGAGGGCGAGCGCCAGGAACCGGCCGATCGCCCCTGGCCGCATCGCGAGTGGCAACTCGGCGGCCCCGAGCGCCAGAACCGGGATCGTCTCCAGGTAGCGGCGCAAGAGCGCTGGGTCCGACTCGATGTCGACCTCCACGACGGCCGGCACGAGCGCTCCGGCTGCTTGCCGTGCATCCAGCACGGCCTGCAGCTCCTCGCGCGCAACGTCGCAGAGATGGCAGCCGGGCCGGGTCAGGAAGGTGATGGTCGGGGGAGGGGAGGCGTCGCCCACGCGCGCATTCTAGGCGAGCAGCCAGACCTCGGCCGCCGGCTACGACACCTCGGCCGCCGCCGGCCCGGCCCGGCGACTACAATGCCTCGGCGTGCCCCCGTAGCTCAGTGGATAGAGCGAGGCCGTCCTAAGGCCTGCGTCGGCGGTTCGAGTCCGTCCGGGGGCGCCAGCCAGCCATGACCTCCCGGTGGCCGGGCGGCGGCCCGTGTACGGGGCGACCCGCTCGATCGGGGCGGGTCGCGGGGGCCAGGCGGCCCCCCGATCCTGTGACCATTTGCGCTGTCGACATGGCGCGTGCCGTTTCAGAGTGCCGCCATGACCGCGCCGGACGGAGGCTGCCGAGTCGTTCCGCGGCAGCCGGCCGCCGCCGAAGGGAGGTCCTCATGACCCGCGTGATCGTCGTCAACCACGATCCTGCCGTGGCGGCTGAGCAGGCGGCCCTGCTGCGTGCCGCCGGGTACGAGGTGGAAGAGTGCGGTGGCCCCTTGGCCGAGCCGTGCCCTGTCCTTGCCGACCTGCCCTGTCCGCTGGCGGACCGCGCCGACGTGCTCGTCTACGATGCGTGGGCGGCCGGAGACAGCGACGGCGGCCGCCGGCTCGTCGGACACCTGCGCGAGCTCTATGCGGACCTGCCGCTGATCCTCACCGCGGTGGACGACCGCCTCGACTGGGTCGAGACGGAGGGCCCATTCCGGGTGACGCCACTGACCGGGCGGCCTAGCCTCGAGGAGTGGCGACAGGCGATCGAGACGGCCCTGGAGGACCAGGGGATGGCCGTCTGACGGTCGCGCCGCCGACCCTGCCGTCATGCCGCCGCTCGGCACGACTGCCGCACGGCCGTCCGGCCCTGTCCCGATCGCCTCCCGCGGGGCAGCCTGCGCGCAGGAGGTGACGCATGTTGAGCGAGCGGATTCTGCTCGCGTATGACGGCAGCGAACAGGCCCGGCGGGCGCTCGCCTTTGCGGTCGCACTGGCGAAGCTGAGCGGAGCCAGGCTGGGCGTGGTGAGCGTCGTGCCGGTCCATGCGGGGCGCATGGCCCTGGACCCCTGGGATGACGCGAAGGTGCACACCTCGGAGCTGCGGGAGGCGCGGGACCTCATCGTCGCGGCGGGCATCACCCCGACCCTGCACGAACCCTTCGGCGACATTGCCGAAGCGATCGTACGGACGGCCGAGGACGGCGGCTACGACCATATCGTGATGGGGAGCCGCCACCTCGGGCTCTTCGACCGGATCCTCCGGGGATCGGTCTCCGAGGCGGTGGTGACCGAAAGCAGCGCGAAGGTCACGATCGTCCATTGATCCGCTTCTTTCACCAGACGAGGCGCCCGGCGGGCTGCACACACCGGGCGCCTCTTCGTGCGGCTAGACTCAGCCTCGATGCTGCACCAGCCATCCGGGCCGGACGACCCCCGGAGCCCCGACGACGGACCGTTCGCGGTGGCCGACGAACCGCCGGAACCGCCTGCCCGGCCGCCTGCGGCTGCCGACGTTCGGACGTCGCCCGCCGCGAGCTGGCCGGCGCCGACCGGAGGACGGGCTCGGTCTCCCTGGCCGCCGCCGTCCTCGGGGTCCGTTCCACCAGGACCTGAGTGGCCGGCGGTCTCCCGCTGGTTGCCAGCCGAGGGACCGCCGCCGCTCTCCGTCTCACGCCGCCGACGGGCCCTGGGGTTCGCGTTGGTCGCGCTGCTCGTCGTCGGGCTCGTGCTGCCGGTGGCGATCCTCAACCTGAGTGCCGCGCGGCCCACCGCCACACCGTTTCCCTTGGCCCGCGGCACAGGGATCGTCCGCATCGCGGGCTGGGCGCCCGCTACGTACGACCCGGCCATGCAGGGCGACGCCGGTACGGCGGCCCTGCTCGCCCAGCTGTTCGAGGGGCTCACGGCGTTCGACGCCTCACTCGCGGTGAAACCAGCGCTGGCGCAGTCGTGGAACATCGACCCGGGCGGGCTCGACATCACCTTCCGGCTGCGGCCGGGCCTCACCTTTTCCGACGGCACACCGCTCACCGCGCAGGATGTCGTGACGAGCTGGCTGCGGATCCTCGACCCGGCCCGGCCCGGCCCGCTCGCCTCGCTGCTCGACGACGTCGTCGGGGCCGTGGCCTATCGGCAGGGCCGCGGCCCGCGCTCCAGCGTAGGGATCAGCGCCCGGGGCGATACCGTCTCGGTGCGCCTCGTCAAGCCCGCGGCCTACTTCCCCGCCATCGCCGCGAAC
>JAKAMV010000202.1 GCA_021812735.1 Chloroflexota bacterium
CACCGGGCGGCTCGAGGTCGCTGCGCTCCGCGGCGTGGACCTCGACGTCTGGCCGGGCGACTTCCTTGCCATCGCCGGCCCGTCGGGCTCGGGCAAGTCCACGATGATGAACATCATCGGCTGTCTCGACCGACCAACCTCGGGAACCTACCGGCTCGGCGGGACGCCCGTCGAGCAGCTGTCCGACGATGACCTGGCCCGGGTTCGCGGCCGCGCGATCGGCTTCGTGTTCCAGTCGTTCAACCTGCTGCCGCGGACGTCCGCCCTCGAGAACGTGGCGACGCCGCTGCTCTACCAGGGCATCGCGCGCAGGGAGCGCCACGCCCGGGCGCAGGCCGCGCTCGAGCGGCTCGGCCTGGGGGAGCGGCTCGAGCACGAGCCGTCCGAGCTCTCCGGCGGCCAGCAGCAGCGCGTCGCGATCGCCCGGGCGCTGGTGACCGAGCCCGCGCTGATCCTCGCCGACGAGCCCACCGGCAACCTCGACTCCGCATCAGGCGCCGACGTCATCAGGATCCTCCACGAGCTCAACGAGGCCGGGACCACGATCGTTCTGATCACCCACGACCTCGACGTCGCCCAGAACGCCCGGCGCCAGGTGCACGTCAGGGACGGGCTGCTGGTGCAATGACAGACGCCGGCTTGGCCGCCCGCGCCATCTCCCGCTTCGGCACCTCGCGACTCCGGGCGTTGCTCGCCAGACGCCGCGGCCCTGCCCGCCTCCATTCCTTCGACTGCCCCGCCCACCCGTGGCGCCCTGCCCCCGAGAGGAGATCGACCCCGTGACGCAGCCCCCCAGCCCCCAGCAGAACCCCTTCGCGCACCCCGAGTCCGGGCCGGTGCCGGGCCAGCCGACGCCTCCAGCACCGCAGCCTGCGGTCCCGTCCTTCATCCCTCCGTCGGTGGTCGCCGCATCTGCGAACCCGAGGCCGCGCCAGGGCGGGGTGTCAGGCGGGACGATCGCGTTCGTCGTCGCCATCGTCATCGCGGCCGCTGGCCTCGGCTTCGCAGGCGGGCGGCTCACGGCCCCGGCGAGCACCAGCGCGCGCGGCAACTTCGCGAACGGCGGCTTCGGCAACTTCGCCCGCGGCAGCTTCAACCCGGAGGCCAGCGGCAACCCTGGCCGCGGTGGCTTCGGCGGGGCGTTCGGGGCGGGCAGCGTCGCGATCGAGGGGCAGGTGACCGCCGTCTCCAGCGGCTCCATCACCGTCCAGACCGCCAGCGGGCAGAGCGTCACGCTCCAGGTGCCCAGCACCGTGACCTACCACACGCAGGCCGCGGGAGCGCCCTCGGACGTCACGGTCGGTGCGCACGTCCAGCTGAGCATCGCCCGCGGCGCGCCCGCGGCGTCCGGCGGACCGACGGCCAGCGGCGAGCCCGGCAACGGCGGCGTCGGGCTGGACGTGACCGACATCACGGTACTCGGCAAATAGGGGGGCCTCGCCTCCCGTCCGCCCCACGCCAGCCGGAGCGACCCAGGCCAGGACCCAGTCCCCCCTCCCGCGATCACGGTGGGCTCTCGGGGCCTACCATCAGCAGTCGAGCCGCAGCCGGGCCGACACGACTGCCGGCAAGACCGTCATCGGGCAGGTCAACGGGCGCGTCGGACCCGACGAGGCGCCGCGCAGCGGCACACTGGGCACGGCCACCGACGTGACCGTCCTGCCCTAACGAGGGTGGAAGAACTGCATGCACCTGCTCCTGGTCGAGGATGACGAGCGGCTCGCTCGGGCGCTCACGCGCCTGCTCGAGGAGGACCGCCACGTCGTGGAGCACGCTCCCGACGGCCGGACCGGCCTCGAGCTCGCCACCGGCGTGGACGGTCTCGACTGCGTCATCCTCGACATCGGGCTGCCGGACATCTCGGGGCTCGACGTCGCACGGCGGATCCGCGCGGCGGGGGTGGACGTCTCGATCCTGATGCTCACCGCGCGCGACACGATCAACGACCGCGTGGTGGGCCTCGACGCAGGGGCCGACGACTACGTCGTCAAGCCGTTCGCCTACCAGGAGGTGTCGGCGCGCCTGCGGGCACTGGCCCGGCGTGCCGAGCCCGGGCCGCGGCGTGCCGAGCCGCGACTCGAGTGCGGCGCCATCACGCTCGACGAGGCGGCCCGGCGAGTCACGGTGAACGGCTGCACCGTGGACCTCTCGCCGCGCGAGTTCTCGCTCCTCGAGGCGCTGCTGCGCCACCAGGGCCAGGTGCTCACGCGCGATCAGCTGCTCGATCACGCCTGGCCGTTCAGCGTGGCCGTCACGCCCAACGCGGTGGACGCCTACGTCCACTACCTGCGCACCAAGCTGGCTGAGGCCGGCGCGCAGATCGAGACGGTCCGCGGGGTGGGCTACCGCCTGAGCGACGGGAGCGATGGCTGACGGCATCGCGGTCGATCCGCGCGACGACGGCGCCGAGCGGGCGGCGCTGGCGGACGAGCAACGGCTGATCCGGCGCACCCGCTGGCGCCTCGTGCTGTGGAGCGGCGTCTCCACGCTCGTGGTGCTGCTCGTGCTGGGCGGCGCGCTGTACGCGGTGGTCGCCAACACGCTGGTGAGCGCCTCGGTGGCGAAGCTGAGCTCGGTCGTCAACCCGGTCGTCGCGTCTTTGACCGGGCAGCCGGACCCCGACAGCGGCGCCGGCACCGACGCGCTGAACTCGCCGTTCGGCCTCCAGACGGGACGCGGCAGCGTCTGGCTCTATGCCTTCGACGCCACCGGGGCCCAGGTGCAGCTCAATCGCCAGCCGGCGCCCGCACTGGCCGGGATGCCCGTGCCCGGCAGCCTCGCCGCGGCGACCACGGCTGCGGACGGGCGCGACGTCCGGGAGGTGGCCATCACGATCGGCGCGTCGGTGTTTCCGGCCCGCCTGATGACCCAGCGGTTCGTGTACCGGCTCGACGGCCAGACCTACTTCCTCCAGGCGCTCCAGGACCGCACGATCGAGGTGGAGACGCTGCAGTCGCTGGTCACCGTGCTGCTGCTCGGCGGCGGGCTGGTGGTGGTGGTGTCGGTGGTGTTCGGCTACGTCTACTCCCGGCGCGCGCTGGTGCCGATCCGGCAGTCGCTCGAGGCCCAGCGCGACGCCCTCCGGCGCCAGCGGGAGTTCGCGGCCGACGCCAGCCACGAGCTGCGCACGCCGCTCACCGTGATCCGCTCCTCACTGGAGCACCTCAACCGTCACCCCGAGCGGTCCGTGGGGCAGCAGCGCGAGGCGCTCGAGGACATCGATGCCGAGGTGGAGCACCTCAGCACCCTGGTCGACGACCTGCTGCTGCTGGCCCGCTCCGACTCGGGCGCGGTCGCCCTCGAGCGGATGCCGCTCGACCTCGGCGACGTCGCGTTCGAGGCTGCCGGCGCGCTGGGCCGGACGGCCGCCGACCGCGGCGTGCACGTCGAGGTGGACCCGGAGCCGACGATGCTCGACGGCGATGCCGCGCGCCTGCGGCAGCTGGTCTCGATCCTGGTGGACAACGCGATCCGCCACTCGCCTCGCGACGGGCGGGTCAACGTGACCGTGCGCTCGGCCGACGGCATCGCGTCGGTCGAGGTTGACGATCAGGGCCCGGGCGTCCGAGATGAGGACATGCCGCACGTGTTCGACCGATTCTGGCGTGCCCCGGGCGCGCCGTCGGGCGGGACGGGCCTGGGCCTGGCCATCGCAAAGTGGATCGTCGACCGCCACGGTGGACGGATCGGCGTCGCCAACCGTCCCGTCGGCGGTGCCGCATTCCGCGTGGAGCTGCCGGTGGCGGCTCCGGAGCCGGCCCAGGCCCAGGACCGCGGTCGCGCCGGCGACGAGGTGCCGCCGGCGTCGCCGGCGCTGCTCGGCTAGGCCCGCGGGCGGTCCGGGCAGTGGCCCCGAGGGCACAGACGCGCTGGTCCGGGTCGGCTCGTCGGTCGCCGCGTGGTACAGTTCGGGCGTCCTGAGAGCCGGTCCCGAGAGGCCGGCGTACCGGTCCTGAGAGGCCGGGTAGGAGGCCGCATGCACCTTCGCTTGCCCGCCGCCGGCGCCCACGCGCCGCGCACCGCCGGGATCTGAGTGATCGCCCCACCGTCATCCCGCCGACCGCCGTTGCCGCGTGCCGACGCGATCGTCGACCCGCGCGTCGGTGACGCCGGCCCGGCGCTGCTCGCCCTCGAGGACGGCAGCGTGTTCAACGGCATCGCCTTCGGTGCGCCGGTGGCCGCGGGCGGCGACCTCGTGGTCAACACCAGCCAGACCGGCTACCAGGAGATCGCCACCGACCCGTCGTACGCGGGGCAGGTCGTGGTGATGACCTACCCGCTGATCGGCAACTACGGCCGCCTGGAAGACGACGACCAGTCGTCCCGCCCCTGGCTCCGCGGCCTGGTCGTCGCCCACGCGACGGCCGCCGTGCTCGAGGACGCCCGCCAGCTCGCGACGCTCCTGCGCGGCCACGGGATCCCGGCCATCGCGGGCGTGGACACCCGCGCCCTCGCCCGCCACCTGCGCGCGAAGGGCTGCCTCCGGGGCATCATCACCACGCCCGGAATCACCAACCCCGACACCGCCATCGCGATGGCCCGCGGCGTCCCGCGCTGGGAGGACCAGGACTTCGTGGGCCAGGTCTCGCCGTCGGCGGTGACCGAGCTCGGGGACGACCTCGCGTCGCCGCTCATCGCCATCGTCGACTTCGGCCTGAAGGCCAACATCGTCCGGTCGCTCCGCCGCCGCGGCGCACGCGTCCGGATCCTGCCCCACACGGCGAGCGCGGCGGAGGTCCTTGCGAATGACGTGGACGGCATCGTCCTCTCGCCGGGCCCCGGCGATCCGGCACGTCTGGATGGGCCCGTGGCCCTCGCGGGGCAGGTCATCGATGACGGCCGCCCGCTGCTGGGCATCTGCCTGGGCCACCAGATCGTGGCCCGGGCCGCGGGCGCCGAGACGGGCCGCCTGCGCTTCGGCCACCACGGCGCGAACCATCCGGTGCAGGACCTCGACACGGGCTACGTGCAGGTGACCGCGCAGAACCACGAGGTGCACGTGCTCGGGGGCACGCTGCCCGCCGCCTCGGGTTTCCGCGTCAGTCAGCTCAACCTCAACGACCGCTCCGTCGAAGGCCTCCGCCACGCGGACAAGCCGATCGAGACCGTCCAGTACCACCCCGAGGGCGCCCCCGGGCCGCTCGACGCGCTGGCCGTGTTCGACCGGTTCGTGGACGCGGCGCGGCGGGGCGCCTGACGCGATGGCTGCAGCGCCGTCCGGTCCGCCCGTCCGCGCGCACCGGCCGAAGCCCGCGTCGGTGCTGATCCTCGGGTCCGGCCCGGTGGTCATCGGCCAGGCGGCGGAGTTCGACTACGCGGGCACCCAGGCCTGCCGCGCCCTGCGAGCCGAGGGCGTCCGGACGATCCTGGTCAACTCCAACCCGGCCACGATCATGACCGACCCCACGGTCGCCGACACCGTGTACCTGGAGCCGCTCACCGTGCCGGCCATCGAGTCGGTCATCGCGCGCGAGCAGCCCGAGGGCCTGCTCGCCGGCCTCGGCGGCCAGACCGCACTCAACCTCGCCATGGCCCTCTCGGAGGCCGGCGTGCTGGAGCGCCACCACGTCCGCCTCCTGGGCACCCCGCTCGACGCCATCCGGATGGCCGAGGACCGCGAGGCGTTCCGCGACCTGCTCGACCGGCTCGGCCAGCCGTACGCCCCGTCCGCCATCGTGGAGGGGCCCGACGAGAAGGCCCGCCACGCCTCGGCCGAGGAGGCGCTCCGCGTCATCGGCCTGCCGGCCATCGTTCGCCCGGCGTTCACCCTGGGCGGCACGGGCGGCGGGATCGTCGAGAGCGTTGACGGGTTCTGGGAGCGCGTCCGCGCGGGCCTGCGCGCGAGCCCGATCCGGCAGGTGATGGTGGAGCGCTACCTGTCGGGCTGGCAGGAGATCGAGTACGAGGTCATGCGCGACGCCGAGGACACGTGCATCGCCGTGTGCTCCATGGAGAACGTGGACCCGCTGGGCGTCCACACCGGCGACTCGATCGTGGTGGCGCCCGTCCAGACGCTGACCGACCGGGTGCACCAGCGGCTCCGGAGCGCGGCCCTCGCGATCATCCGGGGACTGGGCGTCGAGGGCGGATGCAACGTCCAGTTCGCGCTCTCGCCCGACTCCACCGACTACGCGGTGATCGAGGTCAACCCCAGGGTGAGCCGCAGCTCCGCCCTGGCCTCCAAGGCCACCGGCTACCCGATCGCCCGGGTGGCGGCGCAGCTCGCCGCGGGGCGCACGCTGGCCGAGATCCCCAACGTCGTGACCGGCACGACCGTTGCCGCGTTCGAGCCTGCGCTCGACTACGTGGTGGTCAAGCTGCCGCGCTTCCCGTTCGACAAGTTCCCCACCGCCGACCGCCGCCTGGGCAGCCAGATGAAGGCGACCGGCGAGGTCATGGCGATCGACCGCACCTTCGGCGCAGCGCTCAACAAGGCGCTCCGGGGACTGGAGCAGGCGGGCGCCGGGCCGCTCGGCGAGGACCCCTCCTGGCGGCCCACGTTCGACTACCTCGCTGCGGTCTACGGCGGCGTGGACCGCGACGACATGGGCGACGGCATCCGGGTCGGCCTGGGCGGCCTCGACAGCCTCACCATCCACGACGCGCCGATCCGCTGGGTCGACGACCGCGGCCAGGCCTGCGAGAGCACGCGGTTCGCCCAGCGCTCGGCCGCCCCGATCGTCTTGCGCCAGTTCCTCGTCCCGTCGGACTCGCGGCTGTGGCGCGTGCTGGGGCTGCTCCGCCGGGGGGTGCCGGAGGAGGTGATCCGGAGGGTCACCGGCATCAACGCCTGGTTCCTGGCCGAGATGGGCCGCAACATCAGGCTCGAGCGCGATGTGCGCTCCATGGGCGCGCGCCTCGCCGATCCGGACGACGCCGGGGGCGCGGCCCTGCTCGCAACGGGCAAGCGGTTCGCGTTCTCCGATCGCGACCTCGGCACGCTGGCCGGGGTGGGGGAGCCGGCCGTCCGCGCCGCGCGGTCCAGGCTCGGCCTGTCGCCGGGCTACGCGATGGTGGACACCTGCGCCGCCGAGTTCGCGGCCGAGACGCCGTACTTCTATTCCACGTACGCCGCGGCCGGGTCGGCCCCCGAGGCGCCTGCCGTCGAACGGCCCGGCGCGCTCGTCATCGGCAGCGGCCCGGTGCGGATCGGGCAGGGGATCGAGTTCGACTACTGCGCCGTCCAGGCGGCCGACGTGCTGCGGCGCAACGGATGGAGCGCGGTCATGGTCAACTCCAACCCCGAGACCGTGTCCACCGACTTCGACGCCTCGACGCGCCTGTACTTCGAGCCGCTCGACCCAGAGAGCGTGCGCAGCATCATCGAGTTCGAGAGCGGCGGGTTCGAGGCCCTCGCGGAGGGCGGGGCGCTGCCCGCCGTGGTGGCCTTCGGCGGCCAGACGCCGCTCAACCTCGCCGCCGAGCTCGTCCACTCAGGCGTGCCGCTGCTGGGCTCGGACGTCGAGGCCATCGACCAGGCCGAGGAGCGGACCCGCTTCTCCGCCCTCCTCGACCGCCTGGGCATCCCGCAGCCCGAGGGCGGGATGGCGGAGAGCGTGGAGGAGGCGCTCACCCTGGCCGACCGGATCGGCTACCCGGTGATCGTCCGGCCGTCGTTCGTCATCGGCGGCCTCGCGATCGACTTCGCCTACTCGCCCGAGGACCTCGTCCGGCACCTCGCCGCCGCGGCGGTCGTGGACCCGGACCGGCCGGTCCGCATCGACCGCTTCCTCGAGGGCATCGAGGTGGACGTGGACGCGGTGTGCGACGGGACCGAGGTCCTGATCCCGGGCCTGCTCGAGCACGTGGAGCGGGCGGGCATCCACTCGGGGGACTCGATCGCGTGGTTCCCGCCCCAGAACGTGGGCGAGGCCGACCAGACCCTGATCGTGGACACCATGGAGCGCATTTGCCTCGCGCTCGGCGCCCGAGGTCTCGTCAATGCGCAGTTCATCGTGCGCGACGACGGCGTGTACCTCATCGAGGTCAACCCCCGCGCCTCGCGGACCGTCCCGTTCCTGTCCAAGGTGACCGGCGTCCCGATGGTCGAGCTCGCCGTGCGGATCTCGCTCGGCGAGACGCTCCGCTCGCTGGGCCGCGGCGGCGGCCTGCTGCCCCCGCCCGACTTCGTCGCCGTCAAGGCGCCCGCGTTCTCCACGGCCAAGCTCAAGGGCGTGGACCCGTCGGTGGGGCCGTTCATGCAGTCGACCGGGGAGGTCATCGGCATCTCGGACCGGGCGCCGGTGGCAATGGCGAAGGCGCTCACCGGCGCCGCGCTGATCCCGCCCCGCGCGGGCGAGGGCGAGGCGCCGCTCGCGCTGCTCTCGATCGCGGACCGCGACAAGTGGGGCCTCGCCGACCTGGGCCGGGCGCTCGTGCGCGCGGGCTATCGGCTGGCCGCGACCGCCGGCACGAGGGCGCAGCTGGAGCGGGCCGGCATCGCCGGCATCGTCCGGGTGGCCAAGCTGGGCGCCGACCCGGTCGGCGACGAGTCGGGGATCTTGGACCTGATCGCGTCGGGCCGCGTGCGCCTCGTGGTCAACACCCCCACGCCGCGCTCAGGACCCGTGCGCGATGCCGCGGACATCCGCCACGCGACGATCGCCGAGGGCATCCTGTGCTTCACCTCGATCGAGACCGGCGTGGCCGCTGCGGAGGCCCTCGACCCGTCGCTGGTGGACTCGATCGCCGAGGTGCGCCCGCTGACCGACTGGGTGCCAGGGCGACGAGAGAGGCGAGCATGATCCAGCGGGCCCAGCCGACCCCATGAGCTCCCTGCGACCGGGCGCCACCCCGTTGGCCATCGAGCCCCTCGGCGACGGGTACGTTCCCGGGGTCTGCAACATCGGCCCTTGGGAAGTCCGGCGCCGGTGGGCCGCCGGCATCGTCGGCCTCGCCGCCGCCGCGCTGCTGCTCGCGGTCCTGGTCGCCCTCCGCGCGCCGGCCGCGGCGCGGGCGCTCGTGCTGCTGCCGGCATGGGGCGGGGTCTTCTCGGTGCTGCAGGCGCGGCGCCGGTTCTGCGGCGCCTACGCCATCCGCCGGCGGTCCAACTTCGGGGCCGGCCCGGCGACCGTCCGCCGCGTCGACGACGGGGCCGCCCACACGGCCGATCTGGCGGCACTCGCGAGGATGCTCCGCGACGCGTTCCTGGTCGCCCTGGTGCTGACGCTCCTCGCTGTCGCGGCGCCGGTCTGAGCGGCTGGGGGAGGCACCGCCCGTCGGGGCATGCCGCCGCCCAGCGGACGGTCACGCGGCCCGGGCCGCGCACTGGCACGGATCGCCCGGCAGGTCGACCGCGTCATCGCCGGCGACGCGCCTGCCGAGCCCGATCAGCGACCGGGCCACGGCCAGCCGCGCCCGGGCGGCGATCGCTGCCGGCCGGCCGGCAGCCGTCGCCTCGCGGCGCGCATGGACCTCGGCGGCGGCCTGGTGCGACGAGCGGACCCGGTCATCGACCACAGTCGCCATCACCGCGGGAACAATCGTGGGGTACATCTCCTTGTCCTCGTCTTCCAGCTGTTAGTCAGTCATCTAACACTTGCCCGCGCCGACGGCTGTGGGCGGTACGCCCGGGTCTAGGACAGGAAGCGCCGCAGCTCGGACGACGCGTCGTCGACGCGGTCGCGCCGAAGGCTGTAGTAGGTCATGGATCCGGACTCGGTCACCGTCACCAGGCCGGCCGCCCGGAGCTGGGCCAGGTGGTGCTTGACAGTCGGCTTCGAGAGCTCGAGCCGCTCCGCGAGCTCGGTGAGGTACATGTCCCGGGCGACGAGCAGGCGCAGGATCTTGAGCCGGGTCTCGTCCCCCAGGGCCCGGTGGAGCCGCAGCACAGCGGCCGGCGGCGCCAGCGGGTCGTCTCGCTCGAGCGCGCCGTCGGCCACCGGATACACGAACAGCCGCCAGTCGCCGCCGGCGAACACGAAGTTGTACGGCCGGGCGAGGTACGACGGCGCGAGCACGATCCGCCGGACCCCCGGCTCCGACAGCCAGCGGATGCCGCTCGTGGTGCGCTCCACGAGCTCGACGGTCCCGAGCGCCTCGTGGTCACCGGCCCGGAGCGCGGCGTCGCGCTCGATGATGGTCCGCACCCGGGCCTCGATCTCGCGGTACAGCGGCAGCCATGCGGCGAGAAGGTCGGCCAGCTCGCCCAGGACGGCGTCCGGCTCGCGGACCAGCCGCTCCACACGCTCGCCCTTGAGGTCGGCGCGGGCCGCGACCAGCCGCGCCAGCGCCGCGTCGTCGCCGTCGAGCGCCGCCGCGACCAGCGCCCCGTGCTCGCGGTCGCGGTGCTCCTCGGCGAGCACTGCCATGGCGAACTCGCGTCCCTCCAGCCGCCGCAGCATGGCGACCAGCGAGGTGGCGTCGGTCACGTCCGGCCGATCGATGATCAGGCTGGGGGCGAAGATCGCCTGCTCGGTCCCGGCGAGTGACCGCAGGCGCTCCGGCAGCGACGCGCGCGCCCGCTCCAGCCACAGTCGGTCGGGCTGGGGCAGCTCATCGCCGCCGCCGGCGTCCGGGGACAGGCTGATCGCGAAGTCGTACGCCGTGCGCACGTCGAACACCGCGTGCGCCGACACGCCGCCGACCTCGCGGACCCTGGCGCGGGAGGCGACGGGCGCCGCTCCGACGCCGGGGAGGCTCGTGCGCGTCTTCATCAAACTCATGTTAGATGGAAATCTAACACGGACGATCGCAGACGTCAACGGCCGCCCGGGGTTGACGTCGCCGTCGGGCCGGGGCTTCGGGCCGCCGCCGCCCTGGGTCGGCCGTGGCCCAGCAGCCCGGGCCGCGCTCCCGCATGGGCCCGCGCACCCTACAATCGCCGGACCCACCCCGCCGCCCGAGGGTCGATCCCGGATGCCCGTACCTGTCGTCTCGTTCAGCGATGAGCGGCTGCCCAACGGCCTGCGCCTGATCGTCGCCGAGGACCACCTCGCGCCCGTCGTCGCGGTCAACGTCTGGTACAACGTCGGCTCCAAGCACGAGGTGCCGGGCAAGACGGGCTTCGCCCACCTGTTCGAGCACGTGATGTTCCAGGGCAGCGCGCACGTCGGGAAGTCGGAGCACATGGCGCTCGTCCAGGCGGCCGGCGGGACGCTCAACGGGACCACGTGGCTGGACCGCACCAACTACTTCGAGACGATGCCCTCGCACCAGCTGGAGCTCGCGCTCTGGCTGGAGGCGGACCGGATGGGCACGCTGCTCGAGGCGCTGTCGCAGGAGAACCTGGACAACCAGCGCGACGTTGTCAAGAACGAGAAGCGCTGGAGCTACGACAACCGCCCCTACGGCACGTGGGTCCACAAGCTGCTCGGGCACCTGTACCCCGAGTGGCACCCCTACCACCACCCGACGATCGGGTCCATGGAGGACCTCGACGCTGCGTCGCTCGACGACGTGCGCCAGTTCTTCGCGACCTACTACGCGCCCAACAACGCGGTGCTCTCGGTCGTGGGCGACTGCGACCGCGACCAGGTGCGCGCCTGGACGGACCGCTACTTCGGGGCCATCCCGCCCAACCCCGACATCCCGGAGCTGCGCGACCTCTCGCTGCCGCCCGTCATCGGCGAGGAGAAGCGCGAGGTGGTGGTGGACAAGGTGCCGCTGCCGCGCGTCTGCTTCGCGTTCCGCGGCCCGGCGTTCGGGGACCCGCGCCTCGACGCCCTCGACGTCGCCACCCAGCTGCTCTCGGGCGGCAAGAGCAGCCGCCTCACCCGGCGGCTGGTGCGCGAGGAGCGGATCGCCCAGGACCTCATGATCGCCACGCTGCCAGCGGTGGGCGGGGCCTCCGCGGTGCTCGGCTACGCCACCGTCCGGCCCGGTGTCGATCCCGCGGTGGTGGAGGCCGCGTTCCTCGACGAGCTGGCCAGGCTGGCTGCCGAGCCGCCGACCGAGGACGAGATCGTGCGCGCCCGGGCCCTCATCGAGGCCGACGAGCTGGGTGCCCTCGCGCGGGTCGAGGAGCGGGCCGACCGCCTCTCGATGTACGCGACGCTGTTCGACGACCCGGGCTTGGTCAACACCATCCTCGCGCGCTACCTCTCGGTGACCGCGGAGCAGATCCGCGACGCGGCCGCGCAGGTGTTCCGGGAGGACAATCGAGTGGTGCTCAGCTACCTGCCGGTCGGCGGCGCGGCTGAGGCCGGCGAGGAGCCCGCGGACGGGGTGGGCCCCGAGTCCGCCGGCGGCGAGGCCGTCGCCGAAGACGAGGGGGAGGTCGAGGCATGAGTAGCCCTATGTCAACCCCGCGATCACGCGGCCGGGGTGAGGGCGAGTCGTTGGAGCGCCCG
>JAKAMV010000203.1 GCA_021812735.1 Chloroflexota bacterium
TCCATCCGCCCCACCACCGCACCCACCGGCCAGTCCTGTCGCAGCCAGACACCGGCCAGGAACACGTGCTCACCGGGCCCGACGATCGCCTCCGGCGTCCAGCCTGCGGCATCGTCGGAGTAGACGACCGGGGTCGCGCCGATGCGGAGCAGGAACGGACCGCTCCCTGCGCCGTAGGGCTCGAGCGGGCCGCCGGGATAACGCCACGCGGCGAGGACGTTCAGGGCCAGCACGAGCACGGCGAGGAGGGCCACCGTGCGCAGCACGATGGCCGGCGACAGGTGCGCGGCGGTCCGGCGCCCGGGATGGGCAATCGGCCGATGGCCGGCCAGATCCACGGAGTCGCCGGGCGACGTTGGTGCGTTCATCGGCCTTCGCAGGAGCCCGTGTCGAGCCCCATCTGGTGGACGAACTCGCTGTCATCGAGTGCCGATCCGGCGACCCCCGCGCCGCCGCCCCAGGTGTCGTCGGTCGCGGTCGGCATCGAGCCCCGCAGGGCGAAGGCGAAGCGGGTCTCGGCGTAGGGGGGCCGATGCTCCGCGAAGATGAGCGCAACCGAGCCGTTCGGTGAGCAGCGCGCCTCGACGAACGAGAGATGGAGCGGCAGCCGGAGTCCGTCGGTGGCCTCGGACCAGAGCTGTTGTCGCGCCGCCCGGACGAAGGCGGCGAGCGACGCTGGAACGGGTCGATCGGGCCACAGCACTGGCGGCACGAACGTCGTGATCAAGCCGATCACGGCGAGCATCGCGAGCAGGAAGGCGCCGACAGTGGCCGCCGTTCTCGCGCTGCCGCCTGCACCGGTCAACGCGGTCTCCGCATCGTCATCTGACCCCGCCGGGCAAGAGCCTCCGTACTACGCCCGAGCCTGCCGGTTGAGCCGCTCCACAAAGAGGGCGGTACCGCCCACGAAGAGCGCCACCCACACGACGAACACCGCGTTCGAGAGGAGCGAGGCGAGTGGATCTGCTGTCCGGGCGCTGAGAGCCGCCTCGGTCAGAAGTCCAGCGGCCAGCCCGATAGCTGCAGCCCGCCGCGTGTGGAGTGCCGGCCTACGGGACGGAGGACGCGCCTGCCACCGGTTGATGGCCTCCACGACGGCGACCGCGCCGAAGACGGCCGCGATCCCGATCAGCAGCGTCTCCACGAGCGTCAGGAAGGGCGTATCGGACCTCATGGCGATGCCCGGCGCAAGGACTGCGAGAACGAGCAGCCCGACGACCACGCCTCGTCGCACGTTCAGCGGTTGCCCGGGTGTCCTCATCGTCTCGAACCCTCCCTTCCCCGGGAAGTCTGACCGACCGCCATCCGCAGGCAGGCTCTCCCGGATGCCGCCAGACCCCGAGCGCCGTCGGCTCGATCGGAGGCGAACGCCCCTCCTGGTTCCAGCCATGGTTCCGCATCGATAACGCCGTGACGCGTCGGATCCGGACAGTGCCGGATGGCCTATTGACGATCGAGCGATACCGATCGATGTTCGATAGATGAACGTGATCGTCGTGCGGCTGCTCCGCGCCGCGCTCGTCGTCCTCCTGCTCGGCTCCGTGCTCGCGCAGGTCCTCGTGCCGCTGTTCGGGAGCATGGAGGAGGGCATTTTCCCGGTACTTGCGTACCTCGTCGTCCCGTACTCGGCGGCGGGCATCCTCGTCATCGCCTGCGGCCAGGTGACGCTGCTCGTCGTCTGGCGCCTGCTGTCCCTCATCGAGGGCGGGGTCATCTTCACCCGCCGCGCCCTGCGCTGGGTCGACGTGATCACGGGGTGCGGCGCGCTCGCCACGCTGTTGAGCGTAGGCGTCCTGCTCCACCTGATCGCCGTCGTCGGCGCCCACAACGCCACCCTCGTCCTCGGGCTGATCGCGGCCCTGGCGGGCGGGTCGGCGTTCGTGCTCCTCATGGTCGTCATGCGCGGCCTGCTCGAGTGGGCGATCGCCGACCGCACCGAACTCGACGCGGTGATCTGATGGCCGTCCTCGTCGATCTCGACGTCATGCTCGCCCGGCGCAAGATGTCGGTGGGTGACTTCGCGAAGGCCGTCGGCATCACGCCGGCGAACGTCGCGGTGCTGAAGAACGGGCGTGCCAGGGCCATCCGGTTCACCACGCTCGACGCGATCTGCCGGGTGCTCGACTGCCAGCCGGGCGACATCCTGCGGTGGACCACCGAGCGGTCGTCATGACGACGGGGCCGACAGGGTACGCGAGGAGGCCACTGATGCGCTCTGGCCTCGTGGCCGTCGCGCTTGGGACCGTGGCTGCCGGCTGCGCCGGTCTGGCGACTGGGACGGCGACCGTCACCGGGACGCTCGAGGGCTCGGACGGCGCCTGCCTCTACGTCGTCGTGCCGCACGGGGACGCCACCGATCGCTACTGGCTCCGGCATCTGCCGTCCGGGTACGAAGCGGACGAGCACGGTCTTCACGGGCCCACCGGAAGCCTCACTCCGATGGGTGGCTCGCTCACCGTCTCCGGGCCCCTGTCGTGGCAGCCATTCGACCGGCACTGCGCCGGCGAGCACACGCTGAACGCGACGGCGGTCACGTAGGCCAGTGTGGGCTCCGCCCGGCGACGGCCTGGTCGAGGACGAGGATCGTCACTGGACCTGCACGCTCACTGGTCAGCGGCCGAGGCCGGTCGCATATCCACGCTGGATGATCTGGCCCGCTGCATCGAGGCCCTCCCCCGCCCAGGCCACCTGGCCATCAGACGTGAGCCACACGCGCGTGGGGTCGATGCTCGTCGTGATCGAGGTCAGCTTTCCGCTCGTGGCGTCCCAGACGGTCAGCGGTACCGGCTGCCCTACGTCGAGCGCCACCTGACCCCACGCTACGCTGCCTCCCGCGGCGGCAATCGGGGTCCAGCCACTGTGCAAGCCCGTGTCGATCCGGGATGGCTGAGCGCCGAGAGAAAACGACCAGATCGATCGCGTCCGCAGGTCGGCCGCGAGCGCTACCCACGTGAGTCGATCAATCCCGTTCGCATCCTCCGACAGGGCGATGCTCTCGACCCCGGTCGTCACTTCACCGCCGTCGGGCTTGCCGGGCGGGGCCAGCACGAGCCGATTGGATCCGGTCGCCGGCTGCTCAACCCAGGCGACGAGCGGCGCCGAGCCGTCGGCCGCGGCCAGCGCGGCGAGCCCGGTGACGGCGCCCGTCGTCTCAGCTCGGGTGAGGAGCGTGCCGTCGGGCAGGGAGCGCGCGAGGACCTGCTCGCGGAGCGGGTTCGCGGGGCTGGGATCCTCACGGTCGTAGGCAAGGACGGTGCCGGAAACCGCGAGCGACGGGGCGGCGGGTCCGGGACAGATCTCGTCGCCGGGAAAAGCGCTCGTGCGGGAGTTCGTCCCGGCATCGATCGCAGTCTGCTTCCCCGTCGCCAGCGCGAGGGCGAGGATCTTCCAATGCAGCGGCGCCGACACGTTCGTCATGCACGGCGTCTGCTGGGTGCCCTGGACATCCTTCCACGCCTCGACGTAGACGAGCCAGTCATCGGTCGCGGCGAGCCCGGCCACGTGGTGGCCTGTGGCGAGCGCGGCAAGCGTATGCGTCGCGCCACTGGTCCAGTCTCCCGACAGGATCGAGGTGCCATCGGGAGCGGGAAAGTAGAAGCGGCCGTGGTTAGCAGCAAGCGGTGTGGCAAGCGTCAGGCGGAGGCCGTCTGGGAACGCGAACACCGACTGGCCGCGGATGTCCGGCGTGACGGTCGGGCCGGGCTGGCTCGCCGTCGAGTCGCCCCAGAGCTCGGTGGCGGTGCCGGCGTCGAGAACGGCGCGCGCGAGCTGGCCTGGCTCGCCGCCGACGACCTTCAACGTCAGAACCCAGCACAGCCGGAGCGTCGGCGAGGGGCCGGTCCCGGGCGCGACCGGCGGCGCCCACTCGAGTTCGCCGCCCGTGATCTGCACGGGCAGGAGTGAGGGCCGCGAGCTGCGCGCGGCCAGCAGCGCCGCCTGTGCCTCCTCGCGAGTGAGGACGCGCGCCGGCTTCGGTTCGAGGGGCCGCTCGAGGCGATGGAAGCCCGCGAAAGAGCCGTCGGCGTAGAGGGTGATTCCCGTGTCGTCGCCCATCGTCGGCACGCCGTTGACCGTGCGCGGCCAGGAAGCGCTCCAGAGGCCGCCTCCGAGCGTGAGGGGGATCGAGTCGGTCGGGATGCTGTAGCCGACGGCCGCCGCGGCCGACATGACTCGGGTCGCCGCGACGTCCTTCGTGACCGCAGGGGTGCCCGCAGGCGCCGCCGTTCGGAAGACGAAGGTGAGGACCCCACGCGGATCCCACTCCACCTGCCAGGCCGTCCCGAACCGCACCACGGTGTTGGTGGCACCCGTCGTCGTGTCCGTCACCTCCGCCACCGTTCCTACCTCGGGCACGTCGTAGCCGAGCGCTTGGATGAGTGAGCTGGCACGTGCGAGCGACACGGAGTCTGGATCAGCCGCCGAAGGTGACTCCGACGGAATCACGCCGGGCGACGCGCTTGCGGCCGGGCCGACCGCCTGCTGCGGACGCAGCGCGATGAGCATCCCGGCCGCGCCGACCACGAGGATGACGGCGGCAAGGCCGGCGGCGAGGCGGGGCACGAGACGCCACCACGGCCGGACGTGTGCTCGCGGCGTGGCGAGCGTCTGACGGACACGCGCTTGGAGTGCCGGCGAGGCCGGCTCGGCGGTCATGCGTCCGAGCGTGCGTCGGAGGTCGCGCTCGAACCGTTCGTCGCTCATCGTGCCGCCCCCCCCTCGGAGGTCTCGCGCTCCCAGGCCGTGCGGAGGTGGCCGAGCGCGTAGTGGAGGCGTGACTTCACTGTCCCCAGGCGCTCGCCCGTCCGCTCGGCGATCTCGTCCAACGACAGGTCGGCCCAGAACCGCAGGGCTACGACCGTCCGGTGCTCGGGCGAGAGCTCTGCCATCGCGCGTTCGAGCGCATCGAGCGTGGCGAGGTCGCCAGGCGGGTCGGGCGCCGGAAGCGTTGCCGGCACGTCGAGCGTGATCGGTCGGACGCGTTGTCGGCGCAGTCGGTCGCGGCACGCGTTCACGACGATCCGCGTGAACCACGCCTCCATGCGGTCGGGATCGCGCAGCCCGTCGAGTCCGCGCCAGGCCGTGCACACCGCGTCGTGCACCGCGTCCTCGGCCTCGCCGCGGTCGCCCAGGATGACGGCGGCCAGCGCACAGCTGCGGTCGAGCGATGCCTCGACGTGCCGTGCGAAGGCGCGCTCGATCTGCCCCGCGGCCTCCCCCCGGAGCACCTGCGTCACCAACTCCCTCTCCCTCGCGCGAACGGTCTCCCCGATCACGCCCCCATCTGACGCAGCGATGGCGCGAAAGGTTCAAGTCGTCGCGAAGTCGAGGATCGCCATCCGGCGCGAGCGGTCAAGGGACCTTCGACCCTTGAGGATCTGCGGATGGACGTCACGCCAGCGCCTTGCCTGAGCGAAGATCGAACCATCCGGGGGGCTGCATCGTCTGGAACGGCATGTTCGGACGGGAGGCGGCGGTGACGGAGCGCGCGGTGGTCGACAGGGCGGCCGATCGCGAGGATGCGTTCGCCCGGCTCGCCGATCACCAGCTCGCCGCCTCGTACCATCTCGCCGCGGTCCTGCTCGGCAGCGAGGTCGAGGCACAGGACGCCGTGCAGGACGCGGCGGTCCAGGCGTGGGACCGCTTCGGGAGCCTGCGAGACGCCGAGCGGTTCGGGCCGTGGTTCCAGCGCATCCTCGTGAACGGATGCCGCGACCGGCTGCGGCGTCGGGGACGCGTCCGGACGCTGCCGATCGAGGAGGCGCCCGAACCGGCGGCCCCCTTCCCGGCAGGCCGTCTCGCCGAACGCGACGCACTGCGCCGCGCGCTTGCGGACCTGCCGTCCGAGCAGCGCGAGGTCGTCGTCCTGCACTACTTCGGGGGCTTCACGCTCGACGAGGTCTCGGAGCGCACGGGCGAGCGGCCGGGCACGGTGCGGTCGCGGCTGCACGCCGCGCTCGAGGCGCTGCACGCGGCCTACGACGCGGTCGAGCGCGCCGACGGGGGAGGCTCACGATGAGCGACGAACGCTTCGACGCCGACCTGCGCGCGGTCCTCGACGAGCTGGCCCCAGCCGACGTCCCGCCCGAGCTGCGCCTGGCCGTCCTCGACGTCCCGCACGCCCGGCCGAAGGGCCGTCGTGCCGCACGCTGGTCGCGGTCCGGCTGGCGGCCGATCCCCATGTCGCTGGCGGCGCTTGCCGTCGTGGTCGTCGCGGCGCTCGCGATCGTGCTCCTCCACCCGTTCCCCTCGGGACCGGCGGCAGGTGTCCTGCCGTCCACCGGCGCGCTGCCGACCGCCAGCCCGCTGCCGTCCCCGCACAGCGGGCTCGTCTCGGGCTGGGTCGAGCAGACGGACGGCGCGTACGGGTACCGCATGCTGCGACCGGCGAACTGGACGACGACGAGCGGCGACGGGATGCAGCGCTTCTACGTCGCGCCGGGGTTCCAGGGCTCGCAGGTGCAGGGCGTGGAAGTGCTCGTCACGAACCTGAAGACGCTCGGGACGTCGATGGGGACCAACGGGTCCGTCGCGCAGTGGTCGCTGTTCCAGCAGCACCCCGACCTCGCCGGCTGGACGGCCGCGCTCGAACGCATGATGGCCGTGGACTTCACGTACCACGTCATCCGCACGCTGCCCGACGCAAAGCTCTACGCCATCACTGCGGTAGAGGGGAAACAGCCGCCCACACTGCTCGTCGTCGCGTACGCCATCGCGGGCGGCGAGCCGTTCTCGCTGACGCTCGAGGCGGCCGGCACCTTCCGCGACCTGGCGACGCTCGAGCAGGACGGCGTGCTCGACGACTTCGCGACGATGGTCGGCAGCATCGCGCCGGTACCGGCCGATCCGTCCAACGTGATGCCGGCGATGCCGACGCCACCGTCCGGATCGACCGGCGCCCCACCGTCGGCTCCGCCGGCCGCCACACCGATCACCTCCGGCATGACCGACTACGTCGTCCACCCTGCGACCTCGACGCCGCCGAAGACGGTGACCGATCAGGCCATCCAGGTGCTGTCGGCGCGCCTGCACGCACTCGGTGTCGGCAACTTCACGATCGCGGCCGGCGACGCGATCACCGTCAGCGTGCCTGCGTCCGCCGACCAGGCCGCCGTCCGCGCCGTGCTCACCACGACGGGCGAAGTGTCGTTCGTGCCGCTGCCAGCTGCGACATACGGGACATCGACGGGCGCCGGCACGAAGCCCGTCCCGAATACCGGCGAGACGCTCGATCCGGCGCTCACGCCGCTGCTCGGCTCGGTCGAGATCGCGAGCGCGCAGACCTCCATGGACGCGAGCGGCAACCCCGCGGTCGACGTCCAGTTCACCCCACAGGGGACGCGGCTCTTCGCGGACTGGTCGAGCGCGCACGTCGGTGACTTCTTCGCGGTGGTGCTCGACGGCAAGGTCCTGATGACGCCGTACGTCAAGACACCGATCACGGACGGGAAGGGCATGATCGCGCTCGGCCAGGACGGGCTGCCCGCGCCCGCGTCGGCCATCGTCGCGATCCTGACGTCCGGCCCACTGCCCGCGGAGTGGCGCCAGTCGCGCTGAGGGCGAGGGCCGCCCTACGGGACCGACAGGAAGCCGCGTCCCTCACGCACCAATCTGCGGGGAGTAGGCTCCTACGGCGTCACGCTCACGGCGAGCACCGGGCACGGCCCCTGTGTCTCCTGCTGTGACGGCAGGTGGAGGCAGTAGCCGCTCGACACCAGGACCGCGGCGCCCACGCGTTCCGCCCGGTACGCCCCCGCGCTGGCGTCCGTCGATTCCGACACGAGCCGGAGCACCGAAGGGTCGGTGCTCGTCGGCAGCGGGTCGATGGGGACGGGCGGATGCGATGCGTCCGGCGCTTCGACCGTCATGTGGACCTCGACCACCTGTCCGACGTGCAGCGTGAGCTTCGCCGGTGGGTCCACGAGGAGGCCCGCGCAATCAGCGAACGTGCGGGTTTCCGCGGCCGTCCGATACCAGCCGACGTTGATGCAGGTGCTCGACGGTCCGGGCGAGGCAGGCGACGGGATGGCAAGCGGAGCCGACGCGGTGACGCTGCCGCTCGCGTCCGACCTGACGTTCACCACGAGGTCCGACTGCGACTCGCGGATGCGGAGAATGACGTGCCCGGTGTTGGGCTGGATGAGCGCGCAGAACGCGCCCGGCGGGCACCACGCGCCATAGCCGAACTCGATGGACTCGACCTCGCGGTCGGGCCCGACGACGGCGCGGGCCGTGGCGACGGCGCGGTCACAGGTCAGCGTGATCACGACCGGGACCAGCGAACCGTCAGGACCAAGCTCCCGGGCGTACTGGCCGGTGTCGGGGTCGCAGGTCACGGCTGGCCCGATGGCGGCGGCAGACGCCGCGGGCGACGCCAGTTGGCTCGGGCCGGCACGTGCCGACCAGCGGGCGCAGGCACTCGGTGCGGGTGCGGGACCATCGCCCGGGAACGTGCCGAGCGCGATGGTGTCGGATCGGATGAGCAGCATGGGCGGTAGGTTCCCGGCCGCGACGTCCCAGTGGCCGAGCGTGGCGCCGCCGGTCTGCCGGACGTCGAGCGACCATGGCAGCGGGGGAACACCGGCCTGCCCGGGGACCAGCTGGTCGCCGCTGCCACATGACACCGACGCGACGAGCTTCCCGCTGATCAGGACCTCGACTGGCGGCGCGTCCACGTCATCGACGTACAGGCTCGACGCTGATGGAGATGCCGGGGGCGCCATCGTCCCGGTTGGGATGCCCCGATTCGCCGCCTGCTGCAGTGTGCCCGCCACCACCGCGACAGCGAAGATGACCGCGAGCACGAGCAGCGTGCCGAGCGCGCGCGACGACGGGCGTCGCCAGACGGTCACGGCGTCGTCCCGCAGGTCGTGCCGAGGACCTCGCCCGTGCCGTCCGAACCAGCCCATCCATAGAACATCCCGCGCTCGCCGGTTCGCGCATCCACGGGACTCATCTCGATGTTCTGGCCCGCGTAACCCTTCGCGGGACGGGCAAGCACCTGCACGAGGTAGGCCGGGTACGTCGGCGGGACGTAGCCCAGGCTGGGCTCGGGTTCGGCGGTGAAGTAGCCGAGGAAGACGCAGCCGACCTTCGTCCACGTGAAGTGGTCGGTGCCGAAGCCGTAGCCGGGGCCCGGCACCGCGAGCACGGTCTGCTCGGCCTGCGCGGGTGCGATGCGCACCAACGCCAGCTCCGCCGCGGTCAGCGGCCGGAAGCCGATCTGCAGGTTCGCGGCGAGCCAGGCCTGGATCGCGACGGGCGGCGCGAGCGGATAGGCGGCCGCAACCGATGAGGACGGACTCTCGGCTGTCGGCGAGGGAGACGCTGCCGGCAAGGTGTCACTGGTCGGAGGCGACGAGTTCCCTCTCGCGGCCGCCTCCGACCACGCGTCGATGAGCGCCTGGACCATCGCCTCGCCCGCCGCGAGCCCCGGGCCGCGCAGGCACGCCGTCACCTCGAAGTCGCGGAGGATCGTCTGCGCCTCGACCTCGCCGCCCATCGCCGTGCACGGGCTGTCGGGCGACGACGTGCCGACTGCAATCGGGACGGGCGAACCGGGCGCGAACCACGCGAGGGACGGCGCGGACACGCTCAGCGCCGCGGCGGCAGCGCTCGTGAACATGACGAGGATGCCGTCAGGGGGAAGCTGCGCCAGCGGCTCCAGGCACGCGGTGCCGCGGAACGACGTCGGGCACGGGTCGTCGATCGGGGCGTTCGAGAGGAACAGCGCAGGGCCGGTCGGTGCGACCCAGCTCCGGGGCCGCACGACGTGCCAGCCGGGCGGCACGAGGAAGGCCATGCTGCCGACGGTTGCCGTCGTCGGCGATGGCGCGCTCGTCGGGGACGAGGATGGGCCGGCCGGGGTCGCCGGAGCCGTGCCGGTTGGCGGGTGAACCGCGGTGCACGCGGCGAGCACGATCCCGAGGAGCAGAAGGCCCAGACCGCGGAGCCGGTTCACCACCGATCCGACGCCGAGCCCGCGCGAACGGTTCCCGCACGTCGCACTGCTCGACCGATCGTGGCGAGCAATCGCAGCCCTGACAAACGTGGCACGGCGACGGCCCATCGACACCTCGGACGCCCGCATGATGCGCGCGGTGCCGGGACGAGTACAAGTCGTGTTGTCGCTGCGGTCATTCGGGAGGGCCGTGCGCTCGTCGCGGACGACGGACGGGCCGGAAGGCGGGGCCGGTGGACGCGCCGGCGATCAGCTCGCGGGCGCCGGCGACTCGCTCCGCCCGGCGCCTACGGCAAGCCAGGCGAGCACGAGGCCGGGCGCCGGCCACAGCCCCACGAGGTGCACGGCGGGCAGCGCCAGCACCGTGAGTGCGAGCGCGACAACCGCGAGGGTGAACCATGCCGCGTGAAGAGCGATCAGGCCGAACGCGTGAATCCGGTGCCGTCGGGCACCGCCGCGCTGGACAACTGCGAGCTTCCGCCGAGCGTCAACCGCATGGACGCCAGGGACTGGCCCGCCGACGACGACACGCTCCTCACCGTGAACGAGGCAGCCGTGCTTCTTCGGTCACACCCGCAGACCATCCGACGCGAGCAGCGGGCGGGCGCCCTGGCTGTGACGCGCATCCGCGGGAAGCACCTGTACCGGACGGGCGACCTGCGAGCATTTGTGCGGAGGTCTTACACTGGGGTCCGTGACGACGTCCCCTCCCCCGAGTCTACGAAAGCCCCTGCGGGGCGAGATCCACGTCCAGTGCTTCCCAAACAAGCCAGGGCCCCGGAAGTGCCGCGCCCGCAAGATGGTCGACGGCGTACGGAAGGACGTCTGGGGCCGAACCGAGGACGAGGCGAAGAACGCCTGGCTGGCCTGGTACTACGGACCCCAGGAACCGCCGCCGGCGCCGCCGACCTCCGCAGCCTCCTCTGACGACGAGGTCGAGCCGCCGCCTGAGACGATGGGCGAGCTCTTCGATCGCTATCTCGAGCATCAGGCGCTCGACAAAGGCGGCGCGACCTACGATCGCGGCGAGAGCATCATCCGAAACCGCCTGCGCGACCGCTTCGGCGCCCTCGCCTTCCCGATGAGCCGCCAGCGCATCCAGCGATACCTCGACGAGCTCAAGGCAGCGGACTGGTATACGACCTCGATCAAGCGTGAGCTCTCCGTCATACAGGGTACCTTCACCCTCGCAGTTCACCGCGGCTGGCTGGCGCAGAACCCTGCCCATGATCTCGAGACCCCGGTGGCTGTCCCGGGCGTTCGCCACAGCCAGCGCAACGAGCCCCACCGCGAGCGCGTCGACATTCCGACGACCGAAGAGGTCGAGCACTTCCTCGCGGTCAACAAGGACGACGAGTTCTGGGCGATGTGGTACGCGGGCTTCGTGCTGGCCCCGCGCGCGTCTGAGCTCGCAGCGATGAGTGAGGATCAGATCGACACGGGCGCCTCAGGCCGTTACGAGTGGATCTATGTCCATAAGAAGATCCGCCGGACGCGGCCGGCTCCCGGACGCCTCGTCGTGGAGGCGCCGAAGGACGTTACCTATCGCGATCTCGAGGTCGGACCCGGGCACCCCGTTTTCGAGGTGCTCATCGACCAGGGTGAGCGGATGCGGTCGTTGCGCGCCAAGCACCCCGAATGGGACTCGCGCTGGGACGGCTACCTGTTCCGCCGCACGGAGCCCGGGAAGAATGGACGAGGGCGCGCCGGGGACGTCTACGCGCCCGACCAGATCAACGATCCATTCAAGGAGGCGTGTATCAGGGCCGGCTGGCCGACGACCCGCACGCCCCATACGATGCGCCACTACTGCGCCTCAATGCTCATTGCCGCGGGGCTCAACAGCAAGCAGGTGGCGGACTGGCTCGGCGACAAGACCGTCGCGGTCGTCGAGCGGACCTATATCCACCTGTTCCGGCGGACCCGGCGCGGCGTGACGCCGGCTGACGCGCTGCGCACGCTGAATCTGCCCCTGTATGGGGTCCAACGTGGGGTCCAGAACGGGGCCTGACGCACAAGTGCGCTACTTACACGCTCGCTTGCTGGGGTCCACAGCCCAAGAGTAGGGCATTTGCAGACCTCCCCCTTAACCACTTGGGTACGTCGCCCCGCCGCCTGCGGCCCGGGCCGGTCGCTGGCTGGCCCTCGAGGATTCGAACCTCGGTTCACGGATCCAAAGTCCGCTGTCCTACCACTAGACGAAGGGCCAGCGGTTGTCGAGGGCCGGTCTGAGGGAAGAGATGGAGCGGAAGACGGG
>JAKAMV010000204.1 GCA_021812735.1 Chloroflexota bacterium
AGCACCAGTACGTGGTCACGGGGCCCGTCAAGGCGTTCGAGGAGCGCGACGGCGAGATCCCGGTCATGCGCG
The DNA here is from genome assembly GCA_021812735.1 of Chloroflexota bacterium. The sequence continues at coordinate 73 of JAKAMV010000204.1, forward strand.
ACCCCTGGGCGTCGTCGTACTACCGCCAGGAGCAGACCTCCGGCCTCATCGGCATCTACGAGGGCCGTGACCCCGAGGAGGCCTGGGGCGGCGGGACTCCCCCGTGGTCGTCGGACCACGAGCTGTTCGACGCGCAGCTCGACCGCATCCTGCCCAACCTCGAGCGCGTCATGGAGCGGATGCCGGTGCTCGCCGAGGCGGGCATCAAGCGCGTCGTCAACGGCGCCATCAGCCACACGCCCGACAGCAACCCGCTCGTGGGGCCGGCACCGGGCGTGCGCAACTTCTGGCTCGCCACGGGGAGCGGGATCGGCATCGCGCAGGGCCCTGGCTGCGGCCGCTACCTCGCCCAGCAGATGGTCCACGGCGACGCCGAGGTCAACATGCTGGGCATGGACCCGCGCCGGTACGGCGAGTTCGCGGACAAGGCCTGGGTCCGGGCCAAGGCCCACCGGGAGTACTGGGACATGTACCGCCTGGTCCCGCCGGGCGAGGAGCGTCCCGAGGGCCGGCCGGCCAAGAAGACCCCCCTGTACGAGACGCTGGCGGCCAAGGGCTGCGTGTTCGGCGAGGGGTTCGGCTGGGAGCGGCCCAAGTGGTTCAGCCTCGACGGGCGGCAGGAGGAGGGGACGCTCCGCCGCACCAGCACGTTCGGGGTCGTCGCGGCCGAGTGCGCCGCCGTGCGCGGGCGGGTGGGCGTGATGGAGCTTCCGTCGTTCGCGGCCTACGGCGTCCACGGCGCCGACGCCGAGGCGCTCCTCCACCGCGTGTACGCCAACCGGATGCCCCGCGTCGGGGGGATCGTGCTCGCCCACGCGCTGTCGGCCAATGGCCGGTTCGCCACCGAGACCACGATCACGCGCCTCGCCAGCGACCGCTTCTTCCTGCTCTCAGGCGCGCTGGCCCACCAGCGCGACCTCGACCTCCTCCGCGGAGCCGCGCTGCCGGGCGACGACGTGGCGATCGTCGACCGAACGATGGAGTTCACCACCCTGATCGTGGCCGGCCCCCGCTCGCGCGACCTGCTCTCGTCGCTCACGCCTGCCGACCTCTCGACCCCTGCCTTCCCGTGGCTGACCGGCCACGAGATCGAGGTGGCGGGCATGCTCGTCAAGGCGCTGCGCGTCAACTACGTGGGGGAGCTGGGGTGGGAGCTCCACGTGCCGATGGAGCACGCGAGAGACCTGTATGACGCGGTGTGGGAGGCGGGCGCGCCGCTGGGCATCGCCGACTTCGGCCTGTACGCGATGAACAGCCTCAGGATGGAGAAGGCGTACAAGGGCTGGGGGGCCGAGCTCACCAACGAGGTCACGCCGGTGGAGGCGGGCATGATGCGGTTCGTGCGCCTCGACCACGCGTTCACCGGGCGCGCGGCTGTCGAGGCGGCCGTGGCGGACGGCGCCGCCACGCGCCTCGTGTACCTGGAGGTGGACGCCGTCGACGTCGACGCGGCCGGCGGCGAGCCGGTGTTCGCGGGCGGGGAGCCCATCGGCGTCACGACGTCCGGCGGGTTCGGCCACCACACGGGCCGGAGCCTCGCCTTCGCGTACGTCGGGAGCGGCCACGAGGTCCCGGGCACCACGCTCGAGGTCTCGCTGCTCGGGGACCGCCGCCCGGCCAGGGTCCTCGCCGAGCCCGTCTGGGACCCGGCGAGCACGAGGCTCCGGGCATGACGCCGTCGGCCGTGCCCGACACCGGGATCGCGGCCGTGGCGCGGCCGGCCGTGCCCTGGCACCGCCCCCAGACGGCCGCAGGAGAGACGCCATGAGCGCACTGCCGACCCGTGCCCGGGTCGTGATCATCGGCGCCGGCATCGCCGGCAACGGCCTCGCATGGCACCTGGCCCGCCTCGGCTGGCGCGACATCGTCCAGGTGGACAAGGGCCCGCTGCCGAACCCCGGGGGCTCCACCGGGCACGCGTCCTCGTTCTGCTTCCCGGTGGACTACTCGCGGCAGATGACCGAGTGGTGCCTGGACGGCATCGCCCAGTACACGGAGCTCGGCGTCTACACGCGCTGCGGCGGGATCGAGGTGGCGCGGACCGAGGCCCGTATGCACGAGCTCCGCCGGAAGCTGACGGCCGCCCGCGCCTACGGCGTGGACGCCGAGCTCCTGACCCCCGCCGAGGTCAAGCGCCACATGCCCCACCTCGACGAGCGCAGGATCCTGGGCGGGTTCCACACGCCGGCGGCCGGGGTGTGGACCCGCTCTACGCCGGAACGCTGTGGCGCGAGCGGGCCGTCGAGCTCGGCGCCCTCGCCTCGTTCGCGAACACCGAGGTCCTGGGCGTGGACGTGGTCGACGGGCGCGCGGCCGGGGTGCGGACCACGCGCGGCGACATCGGGGCCGACCTCGTCGTGGTCGCCGGCGGCGTGTGGAGCGCGATGCTGGCGGCGAGGGCCGGGGCGCGCATTCCGCTGGTGCCGGGCGTCCACCAGATGGTGGACCTCGGGCCGGTCCCCGAGTTCGAGCACCTCGACGCGCTCGCGTACCCGGTGATCCGCGACATGGACGCGCTCATGTACGGCCGCCAGAACGGCGGCGACCTCGAGGTCGGGTCATACGCCCACCGGGCCATCATCGTGAACCCCGAGGACATCCCGTCCAACGAGCGCGCGGCCATGTCGCCCACCGAGCTGCCGTTCACGCCCGACGACTTCGACCCTCACGTCGGCAAGGCGCTGGAGCTGTACCCGGCGATCGTCGGCAACGAGCGGGTGGGCATCAAGCACGCGATCAACGGCCTCATGTCGTTCACGCCCGACGGGATGCCGCTGCTCGGCGAGACGCCCGAGGTGAAGGGCCTGTGGGCCTGCTCGGCGATGTTCATCAAGGAGGCCCCGAGCATCACGCGGATGGTCGCCGAGTGGATGACCGATGGGCAGCCGGAGATGGACCCGGCGACCGTGAACATCGCCCGCTTCTCCGACACCCAGAAGACCGAGCACCATGTCCGGGCTCGGGTCGCCGAGATGTTCCCCAAGTTCTACGGGATCGTCCATCCCGCCGAGCAGTGGGCCTCCGACCGCGGCGTCCGCCTCGGCCCCGCCCACGCCCGGCATGCCGCCCTGGGCGCGGAGTTCGTCGAGGTCGCGGGGTGGGAACGGCCCAACTGGTACGCGAGCAACGAGCCGCTCCTCGCCGAGTACGGCGAGCGCGTCATGGACCGCCAGCACGAGTGGGACCGCCGGTGGTGGAGCCCCATCGCCAACGCCGAGCACCTCGCCCTGCGCGACCGCGTCGGGATCATCGAGAACCCGGCCTTCGCCGAGTGGGACGTGTCGGGCCCCGGCGCGCTCGCGTGGCTCGGGCACATGGTTGTGGGACAGGTGGACGTCCCCGTCGGCCGACTGGTCTACACGCAGCTGCTCAACGAGGCCGGGGGCATCAAGGCCGACGTCACGATCCTGCGGCTCGGCCACGACCTGTTCCGGGTCGTGGACGCGGGCTTCGCGGGCCACGCCGACGGCAAGTGGCTGGTCGACCACCTGCCCGCTGACGGATCGGTCAGCATCGCCGACATCACGTCGGCCTGGTCGATGGTCGCGATCTGGGGCCCGCGCGCGCGGGACGTGGTGGCCTCCGTCACCGACGTCGACGTGTCGGGCGCGGCCATGCCCTACGGCAGCTGCCTGCCGCTGGACATCGGGTCGGTGCGGGTCATCGCCGCCCGGATCAGCTACGCGGGCGAGCTCGGCTGGGAGCTGCACGTCCCCATGGAGCAGGGCGCGCACCTCTGGGACCTCCTCTGGGAGGCGGGCCGCCCGCACGGGATGGTGCCCGTGGGCCTGGCCGCGTACGGCGGCAGCCTGCGAGTCGAGAAGGGCTACCGGCTCATGGGCACAGACCTCGAGCTCGACCGGAACCTGGTGGAGGCGGGGCTCGCGCGGCCCAGGGTCAAGGACGCCGACTTCATCGGCAGGGCGGCGTACCTCGCGCAGCGCGCCGAGGGGCCGTCGAGCCTGCTGTGCACCCTGGCGGTCGACGACCACGCCTCGGCGTCGGGCGTCAAGCGCTACATGCTGGGACGCGAGCCCGTCTGCCGCGCCGACGGCAGCGCGCTCGTGGACGGCCGCGGACGGCACGCGCACGTGACCACGGCGGCGCCCGGCCCGTCGGTCGGGCGCCACCTGCTGATGGCGTACCTGCCGATCGGGGAGGCGCAGCTCGGCAGGCGCCTCGCGGTCGAGTACATCGGCGAGCGGTATCCGGTGACGGTGGTGGCTGTCGGCGCGACGGCCGTCTTCGACCCGGAGAACACGCGGATGCGCAGCTGAGGCCCGCGCGCCCGGGACCCGAGGCCGGGGCAGGAGGCGGCGGGACGGGGGGGGAGCGCGGCCACCGACGCGGAGGACGCGCGGCGGCCAGGGCAGGCGCCGAAGCGGCCCCGGGCTCAGGCGCCGAAGCGGGCCGGGCTGAACGGCCGCAGCTCGGCCGGGTCCGTCCCGTCGAGGATCGACGAGGCGAGCAGGGCGCCGGTCCTCGGCGCCAGCGTGAGGCCGAGCATCGCGTGCCCGGTGGCCACGTAGACGCGCTCGAACGGCGCCAGCGGGCCGACGCAGGCGATCCCGTCGGGCATCATCGGCCGGAGACCGGCCGACGCGGCCAGCGCCGGGGCGTCGGGGTCCCACGCGCGGAAGTAGCGGCCCGGCGCGTTCCGGATCGCCCGGAGCCGGACGGCGCTGATCCGCTCGTCGAGCCGGCCGAACTCCATCGTGCCCGCGACGCGGGTGCCGCCGTCGAGCGGGGTCACCGCCACGTGCGCCTCCGACAGCATCACGACCGGCCGCATGTCGAGCTGGGCGGGCACGTAGTCGACGCTGTACCCCTTGCCCGGCCGGACGGGCAGCCTCGATCCCAGCAGCGCCGCCACGCGACCGCTCCACGCCCCGGCGGCGATCACGAGCGCCTCCGCGCGCACGGCGCCGAAGTCGCCTCGAAGCTCCGCTCCTCCCGAGGGGAGGGCCCAGGCGCGTGTGACGCGCCCGTGCACCTGGGTGGCGCCCAGCGCGGCCAGGCGCGCCACGAGCGCGTCGACCACCGACTGCGGGCGGACGTGGCGCTCGTTGGGGAACCTGACGGCGCCCGCCACCGCGTCGCCCAGCAGCGGCACCGCCGCCCGGGCCTCGTCGCCGGTGAGCACCTCGGGCGCCAGGCCGGCCCGCTCGTAGCGCGGCAGGTCGTCGACGGCCTCGCGGTGCGCGGCGGGGTCGACGTACACGCGCAGCTCGCCCTCGGCGTGCATCTCGAAGGCCATCCCGTCGGCCGCCCAGCCGTCGAGCGCGTCCATCGTGCCCCGGGCCAGCGCCGCGGTGGCGGTGAAGCCGCGGTCGTACGCGCCGGCGTTGCACGCCCGGAGCATGCCGGCGAAGAAGCGCACGAAGGACGGGGTGGGCGCGGGGCGCACGAACACCGGGCTGTCCGGCTTGGCCATCCAGCGCAGCGTCTGGAGCACCACGCCCGGGGCGGGGACGGGGCCGCTCTCGGCGGGCACCACCCAGCCGGCGTTGTTGGACGACGCCCCGGCCCCCGGCTGGCGATCGCCGACCACGACGACCTCCGCGCCCCGGCGCGCGAGCTCGTACGCGGTGGCCAGGCCGATGAGGCCCGACCCGACGACTGCCACCTTCACGGCAGAGGCCCGGTCAGGCCGCCGGGACGGCCGACTCCGGCGCCTCGGCCCGCGGCTTCCAGATCCGGTTGGCGGTGGCCGTCACCAGGCCCGCGAAGCCGGCCGGGCGGAGGATCATGACCAGGACCAGGAGCAGGCCGTAGAGGACGAGCTCGAGGCCGGGCAGGCTGGCGAGCTGCGCCTGCAGCAGTCCGGTGATGACCATCAGCGGGAAGGCGATGATGGCCGGCCCCCACAGCGTCCCGCGCCCGCCGATGTACGCCACGGCGAGGATCTCGACCGTGTGGCTGGTCGCGAGCAGGTCGGGCGTGAGGATCCCGTAGTAGTGGGCATAGAACCCGCCGAGCAGGCCGGCGAACGCGCACGAGAGCGTGAAGTTGATGACCAGGAAGCGGGTGGGGTTGATGCCCGACGCCTTGGCGGAGGCGAGGTTCTGGCCGATGGCCCGGAACGCGAGGCCGATCCGGGACCGGATGACGACCATCAGCACGCCGATCGTGATGAACAGCATGCCGAGGACGATGTAGAAGTAGGGGAGGTTGCTGGACGTGCCGAGGAGCTGGGGCGTGCTGAGGCCGAGCGAGCCGCGGGTGAGGTCCGGCATGTTCCTGACCAGGCCCATCAGCGCGAGGCCCACGAACCAGGCCATGACCGCCGCGTAGATGCCCCGCAGGCGCAGGGTCAGCATGCCGGTGAGCAGGCCCACCAGGCCGGCGACGAGGGCGCCGCACACCATGCCGATCCAGGGCGAGATGCCCGCGTCCACGGCGAGCAGGCCCGACGTGTAGGCGCCCAGGCCCACAAACGCGGCGAAGCCGAAGTTGACGATGTCGATGTAGCCGGCGGTGAAGTCGAACGCCACGGCGTAGGCGGCCATCAGGGCGCCGGTCACGAGCAGGCGTCGGTAGTCCTCGCCGTCGAAGGGCGGGATCCAGGGCAGCACGATCGCGGCCGCCACCAGGACCGTCGCGAAGATCATCCGGCGCCGGGCGAACGCCTTCGCCTCGTCCCGGGAAGGGGTGGTCTTGTCAATCACGGTGGCCACTACTGCTCCCAGACGCCTTTCACCTCGCTGCCGAACAGGCCGGACGGCTTGAACAGCAGGATCAGGATGATGAACAGGGTCGGCATGACCTCGACCCAGTCCAGGCCGATGTAGTACACGGTCACGGTCTGGAGCAGGGACACGATGAAGGCGCCGATCATGGCGCCCTGGACGTTGCCCAGGCCGGCCAGGATGACGACGTACCAGGCGAGGTACAGGGGCTGCAGGCCGACGTCCGGGTACGACGGGTAGAGGAACAGCAGCGCGGCGCCCGCGAGGGCGGCGAGCGCGCACGACAGGCCCATCGTCAGCACGAAGATCCGGTTCAGGCTGATGCCGGCCATCTGGGCACCGGCCTCGTCCTGGGCCACGGCGCGCATGGCGCGGCCGGTCCGCGTCCGGAGCAGGAACAGCGAGAACAGGCCGATCGTGACCATCGCGATGACGAACACCGCGGCGCGGTCCATCGACACGGACACGCCCAGGATCTGGAGCGGGTGCACGTCCCAGTAGCGCGTGATGCCGCGGAAGTCGTTGCCGAAGATCAGCCGGTCGCCGTTGATGAGCACGACCGAGACGCCAGCGGTCAGCAGGAAGGTGTTCATCACCCACTGGTCGCGGCTGCGCTTGCGCAGCGGCCGGAACAGGATCACCTCGAGCACGGCGCCGACGATGAAGCCCACGATGGCGGCGGCGACCAGGCCGGGGAACGGGGCGACGACCTTGAGCAGGCCGGTTCCGCCCGGGTCGCTGAGCATCGCGTCCTGCAGGGGCGAGAACACGAAGTACGCGGTCAGGGAGCCGATCATGAAGAACTCGCCGTGGGCGAAGTTGGGGATGTTCATCACGCCGAACACCAGCGCGAGCCCGGCCGCCATCAGCGCCCACATGCCGCCGGTGACGAGCGTGTCCACCACGATCGACGGCTGGACGAACAGGAAGACGAGGAGCGCCAGCGCGGCAATCCCGACGGTGGCCCAGGTGACGGTGAGGAAGCGCCGGAGCAGCGGGACCCGGCGGAGGTTGGTGGGGGCGGGCGCGGTCGCGGGGGTCGTCGTCATCGGTCTGCCTCAGATCCCCAGGTACGCTTCCTGGACGTGGGTGTTGCCGAGCAGCTGCTCGCCGGTCCCCTCGAGAACGATCCGGCCCTGCTCGAGGACGTACGCGCGGTCCACGATGCGGAGCGTGGTGTTCACGTTCTGCTCCACCAGCAGGATCGTCATGCCCCGGCTGCGGAGCTTCTTGAGCGCCTCGAACGTGTCCAGCGTGAGCATGGGCGCGAGCCCGAGGCTGGGCTCGTCGACGAGCAGCAGTGACGGCTGCGGCATCAGGCCGCGCCCGACCGCGAGCATCTTGCGCTCGCCGCCCGACAGGGTGCCGGCCAGCTGGTCCCTGCGCTCGAGCAGGCGCGGGAACAGCTCGAACACGCTCTCCATGGTGGCCGCGGCGGCCTTCTTGTCCCTGACGCTGTAGGCGCCGACCAGCAGGTTCTCGTACACGGACATCGACGGGAACAGGTTCAGGCTCTCGGACACATAGCCGATCCCGATCCGGCTGACCCGGTGGGGCTGCATGCCGCTCAGCTCCCTGCCGCGGAAGGTGATGGACCCTCGGATGGGGGGCACGAAGCCCGCGATCGAGCGCAGGGTGGTGGTCTTGCCGGCGCCGTTGGGGCCCAGGATGGCGACGAACTCGCCCTCCTCGACGTGGAGGTCCACGCCCCACAGGACCTGCAGGAGGTCGTAGCCGGATTCGACGGCGGTCAGTTTGAGCACGGTGTCTCCCTCGAGCCTCGCTGGCCGCTCAGAGGATGTAGTGGGCGCCGAGATAGGCCTCGCGGACCTTCTCGTCCTGGGCTACCGTCGCCGCGTCGCCGTGGGCGATCAGCTCGCCGTACTGGAGGACCGCGAGGTTCTCGCACAGGTCGAGGATCAGCCGCATCACGTGCTCGACCATCACGATGGTCACCCCATCGGCGCGGATCTTGCGCAGGAGGGCGGCGACGGGCGTCAGCTCCGACGGCGTGAGGCCGGAGGCGAACTCGTCGAGGAACAGCAGCTTGGGGTCGCTGGCCAGCGCGCGCGCGAGGTCGAGCCGCTTGAGCTGGACCGCGTTGAGGTGGCCCGCGATCGTGCTGACCGGACGCGGGAACTCGACGTACCGGAGGACGCCGAGGGCGTGGTCGGCGGTCATGCGGTGGTCGGCGTCCGGGTTGCCGAACGTCGCCGCGACGACCACGTTCTCGAGCACGGACATCCGCGGGAACGGACGCGGGATCTGGAACGTGCGCCCGATGCCCAGCCGGCACATCCGGTCGGCCGGCAGGCCGGTCGTCTCGTGGCCGTTGAAGCGGACGGTGCCCCCGTTCGGGCGCAGCGCGCCCGCGAGGCAGTTGAGCAGCGTGGACTTGCCGGCGCCGTTCGGGCCGATCAGCCCGAAGATCTCGCCCTCCTCCACGTTGAAGGTCACGTTGTTGACGGCGGTCAGGCCACCGAACCGCTTGGTGACGCCGTCGAGCTCAAGGAGCGACATGGAGCCTCGCTCTGAGTGGTCGGGGGGCCGGCATGGCGCCGGCCCCCTGCACGGAACTGCCCGGTGTGACGTCAGGGCTTCGCCTGGAGGGTGCCCGAGGCCTGGTCGGCCGGCCAGACGACGGTCCGGTCACCGCTGTGGTACTGGGTGACGGGGAAGATGTAGTGGCCCTTGCCCACCACGGGATCGGGGATCGAGTCGGCGTTGAAGTCGTAGCTCGACATGATGATCCCGTCGGTGTAGGTGAGCTGGCCCGTCCAGAGCTTGTCCTGGGCCTCCTTGTACAGCGTGGCGCTGGTGATGGAGCCCTGGTCGGCCAGGGTCTGCTGCATCACCTTGATGAAGAAGTTGGTCCAGTCGTAGGACAGGCCGGCCGCCGCCGCGCTGGGGTCGGTGCCGAACTTGGCCTTGTAGTCCGACTGGAACTGCTTCGCCTTGTCGGTCGCGAAGCCGGGCACGGAGTCGAGGACGTAGTCCGAGGACGAGCCGGTCATCTTGTACCAGTCGCCGAACCAGCCGAGGCCGTCGGCCACGATCAGGGACTTGATGCCCGCGTCGTCGGCGGCCTTGATGAAGGCCGTGATCGACGCCGCGGCGGTGCTCGTGCCCGCGATCACCGGCACGTTCTGGCTCTTGTACCGCGACATGAGCGACGAGAAGTCGGTCTGGGTGAGCGGGAAGTAGTCCTCGCTCACGACGTTCCAGCCGGTGCTGGTGAAGTCCTGCTTGAGGCCGGCGCCGAAGGAGCGGCCCCAGTCGGTGTCCTCGCCGTAGATCGCCACGTCCTTGGAGGCGGGCGTGTAGGTGCCGGCGGCGATGGCGTCGTTGATGGCGGACACGTAGGCCGTCGTGAGCTTGACCGGGTCCGGCCAGCCCTTGGACGTCCAGTAGCCGTACTTGGCCTGGTCGGAGCTGAACTTCTGGTTCACGACGCCCGTGGCGCCCATGCCGAAGAACCACGGGATCTGGTACTTGGCCGTGAGCTCCATCTCGGCGACCGAGACCGAGCTGTTCCAGTTCAGGATGCCCGCGATGATCTTCTGGCCGACGATGGCCTGCTCGAGCGCCGCGGTGCCCTTGGCCGGGTCAGCCTGGTCGTCGATGTAGACCGGGTTGATCTTGTAGTTGCCGACCTGCCAGTTGATGGCGTCGAAGGCCATCTGCGCGGCGTTCTTCATCTCGGTGCCGGTGAGCGCCGAGGTGCCGGTGAACGGCCCGTCGATGCCGATGTTGATGGTCTCGCTCGCGGCGCTGCTGCCGCCAGCCGCCTGACTGGCGGCTGCGCTCGCCGCAGCCTGGCTTGCGGCCGTGGTGGCGGCCGGACTCGAGCCGGACGAGCTGCACGCGCTCACCATGAGCACGGCGGCAGCGGCCAGGCTGGCGATCCGGAACGTCGTCCCAGTACGGATCACGATTACCTCTCCTCCAAACAAGTCGGGTGTCGGTCGACGCTGACCTGGTGGGTGGTGCGCTGTCCTCCTTCTAGGCCGTGCCCCTCCGCGAGGCGGAGGGCGCGTGGACGACCGTGCGCGTCGGTCCCGGCGCCGCGCCATCGGGACGCGGTCGGCGGCGCTGGAGCGGGATCGACGCCACGGCGGCAGCCAAGCCTCAGGCCCCCCGCACGCGCCGGATCTCGGCGCTGATCGCGGGCAGGACCTCGGCCATGTCGCCGATCACCGCGTAGTCGGCGGCGGTCATGATCGGCGCCTCGGCGTCCTTGTTGATCGCCAGGATCCGCTTGGCCCCCTTGCACCCCGCGAGGTGCTGGGTGGCGCCGGAGATCCCGGCCGCGATGTACAGCTCCGGCGCGATCTTGGTGCCGGTCTGGCCCACCTGCTCGGTGTGCGGGCGCCAGCCGGCGATCGTCACGGCGCGGGAGCAGCCGACGGCCGCCCCGAGCAGCGAGGCGAGCTCCACGACCGGGCCGAAGCCGTCGGAGGAGCCCGCGCCGCGGCCGCCGGACACGACCACCTTGGCGTCGGCAAGCGACACGCCGCCGGACGGCGCCGCGACGCGGCCCACGACGCGGACGGCGAGGTCGGCGTCGTCGAGCTCGGGGGTGAACGCCGTCACGGATGCCGAGCCGCCGGTCTCGACGGCCTCGACCACGTGGGCGGCGACGGTGAGGATCGCCCGGTCCGCGACCAGAGCGGCCTCCTCGAGCAGGCTGCCGCCCCACCGCGCCCGGGTGACCGTGACCGGCGAGCCGGGGGCCACGACGGTGCAGTTGGCGGCGAACGGCTGGGCGGCGCGGGCGGCGGTGCGGGCGAGGACGGTGTTGCCCTCCTCGGTGCCGGGGCCCACCAGGAAGTCGGCGGCCAGCGAGCTGGCCAGGTCGTCGAGGATGCGGGCCGCGGCGTCGGGCGCCGGCGCCCCGAGCGATGGGTGCTGGGCGACGTGGACATCGGTGGCGCCCCACGCGCCGAGCCCGGCGGCGACGGCGTCGTCGCCGATCACGAGCGCGTGCACCGGCCCGCCGGCCGCCAGCTGTCGGCCGAGTGCAAGGGCCTGGAGGGCCACCTTGTCGGCGGCGCCCTCGGCCGTGGGGACGTAGACGAGGACCGTGGCCATGGTCACAGGACTCCCACGCTGGAGAGGAGCTCCACGACGGCCGGCGCCGCGTCCGCGCCCCGGCCCAGGACCTGCGCCTGCTTGGCCTCGGTCTCGGGCACCACGAGTCGCCGCAGCTCGAGGCGCTGCGGCGGCCGCACGGGGCTGGACGTCGCGATGGGCTTGCTCTTGGCGCGCAGCCGGCCGGGGACCGACGGGTAGCGCGGCAGGTTGATGCCCTCCAGCACGGCGATGACCGCCGGCGTCGTGACCTCGAAGACGTTGCGGCCGCCCGACGCCTCCTGCTCGGCCCGGGCGACGCCGTCG
>JAKAMV010000205.1 GCA_021812735.1 Chloroflexota bacterium
TCGGCCAGGAGGTGGCTCGACACGAGCACCGTTCTGCCCTCGGCCGCCAGCGCGCGCAGGGTGTCCCGCATGCCGACGATCCCAGCCGGGTCGAGGCCGTTGGCCGGCTCGTCGAGCAGCAGCAGCGGCGGGTTGTTGAGAAGCGCGGCGGCGATGGCCAGGCGCTGGCGCATGCCCGTGGAGTAGCCGGACACGCGATCGCCTGCCCGGTCGCGCAGGCTGACCAGGTCGAGCACCTCGTCCACGCGGCCTCGCGGGACCGGTGCCCCCGCCGCCGCCAGCGCGAGCAGGTTCTCGCGACCGGTCAGGAACGGGTAGAAGGATGGCGCCTCCACCAGCGCTCCGACACCGAACAGCAGGCGCCGGGTGCCGCGCCCGAACGGCCGGCCGAAGAGTTCGACCGTCCCGGAATCCGGTCGGGCGAGCCCGGTGAGGATCCGCATCGTGGTGGTCTTGCCGGCGCCGTTGGGGCCAAGGAAGCCGTACACGGCGCCTGCCGGCACGCGCAGGTCCAGACCGTCGAGCGCAACCCGCGGCCCGTACCGCTTCGCCAGCCCGCGCGCCACGATGGCGTCGCCCGCCTCGACCACGTCGTCTCCGCAGCTGCCCGCGAACCGCCGGAAGGCCCGGTCGCGATGACGATAGCGCGACTGGCGGGCCAGGCGGCCGGCCCCGGCGACAGCACGCGGGCCTGGTGGCATACTTCCGACACGGGCGCGTCCCGCACGGGCATGCCCGCACGGCGTGCCCGAGACCAACAACCAAGCACCAGCCGTCGGCCCGGCGGGCGACCGCCGCGCCGGGACCCTGCCTCCGGGCAGTTGCCGGCGGCACCAGGCCCACCGTCACCGCGACCCATGCGCGGTGTTCCGGCAGAGGGGAGGCAAGACGGTTGCCCCACGAGCCTCGTGGCGCCCAGGGGGCGCCTCTCCGGAGGCTGCGCTCGCTGCTGGCCTCCCTGCTTGTCGCACTCGTCGGGTTGGGCGCCATTACGGCCGTCGCTCCCGCGGCCCGCGCAGCGACCTACAAGGTCGTGATCGTGGTCGGGCCTGCCGGTTCGAGCACCGCCAACTACCGCTCCAGCGCCAACCTCCTCGCCGCCCAGGCCGCCGGCTACGGCGCCGACGTGGTCAAGGTGTACTCGCCCAACGCCACCTGGTCGCGCGTCGCCGGCGCCGCCCGTGACGCCAACGTCCTGATCTACCTCGGCCACGGCAACGGCTGGCCCAGCCCATACGCGCCGTTCTCCACCGCGCAGAAGGACGGCCTCGGCCTCAACCCGTCGCTCGGCTCGGGCGACACGGCCACCAGGTACTTCGGCGAGTCGTATGTGGCCCGGCTGGCCCTCGCGCCGAACGCCGTCGTCATCCTCAACCGCCTCTGCTACGCGTCCGGCGATTCGGAGTGGGGCGCCGCCAACCCGTCGCGGGCCGTGGCCGTCGAGCGGGTGGACAACTACGGCGCGGGATTCCTTCGGGGTGGCGCCAGGGCGGTGTTCGCGAGCGGCATCACCAGCGTCGGCTACGTGCTTCGGGGCCTGTTCGCGGGCCCGGCGTCCATGACGCTCGAGCGGCTGTTCTGGAGCGACCCGAGCGGCACCGACACCCACACGATCTCCTTCACCGGGACCCGCACGGCCGGCACGACCGCGCTGATGGACCCGTATGCGCCAAATCGCTACTACCGATCCGTGATCGGCTGGCTCTCGACCACTGTCGGCGACTGGCGCTCGGGCTGACGCCTCCTCCTCAGCCCGGGCCCACGTCTGGCGGGCGGGGCGACAGCGATGTCGCCCCGCCCGCCTCCTTTCCCGGGCCCCGCGCTGCCCGCTGACGGCGCATGATCGCGAGATGCCGCCCCGCGCCGCCGCAACGGATTCCCGCTGGCGGGCCGTCCGCGCCGCCACGCCCGCCGACCGGCAGGGAGCGGCGCACGGCCGGGTCACGTTCCTGGGCCACTCGACGCTCCTGCTCGAGGTGGACGACCTGCGGATCCTCACCGACCCGCTGCTCCGCGAGGGCATGGGGCCCATCCGCCGCCAGGTGCGCGCCGTCCTGCCCGAGCTGTTTGCCGATCTCGACGCGGTGTTCGTGAGCCACGGCCATCACGACCACCTCGACCTCCCGTCCCTCCGCGCGATCCCCGGGCGGCCCACCGTCATCGTGCCCCGAGGGCTGGGCCGGCTCGTGGCCCGGGAGGTGCTCGGCCCCGTCGAGGAGGTCGAGCCCGGCGACCGCCTGTCGATCGACCGCGTCCATTTCGAGGTGGTCCCGGCCGCGCACTCCGGCAGGCGGGAGCCGCTGGGACCGACCGGGCCCGCGCTCGGCTGCGTGGTCCGGGGCTCGCGCCACATCTACTTCCCCGGCGACACGGACCTGTTCGCCGGCATGGCGGCGCTGGCGGGTTCGCTCGACGCCGCGCTCCTGCCTGTGTGGGGCTGGGGTCCCACCATTGGCCCCGGGCACATGGATCCCGAGCGCGCCGCCCAGGCGGCCGCGCTCCTCCAGCCGCGCATCGCCGTCCCCATCCACTGGGGCACCTTCTACCCAGCCGGCCTCCGGCGCCTGCGCCCGGCGCCGCTCGCCGCCCCCGGGCCGATGTTCGCGGAGGCTGTCGCGCGCCTCGCGCCCGGCATCGCCGTGCGCGTCCTGGCGCCGGGAGAGTCGCTCGATCTGGACTAGCCCGCCTCCTGAGACTCCAGGAGAGGCGATCGCAAATGCGATAACCGAAAGAAGGATTGACAAAAGCGAAAGTGGCGGGTACTTATTCGCATGTACACCAAGCCACTTGAGAGGTAATCGTGGCGCACGACGTCATCGCGACCTGTCCGGTCTGTGCCCACGAGCTGGCCGTCACGCGCCTCCGCTGCGGCGAGTGCGGCACCACCATCGAGGGGGAGTTCGGGGTGGGGCGGTTCGGGAGGCTGACCCGGGACCAGACGCAGGTCCTCGAGAGCTTCCTGCGCAGCCGCGGCAACCTGCGGGACATGGAGCGGGAGCTGGGCATCAGCTACCCGACGGTCCGTGCCCGGGTGGAGGCGCTGGTTCGGGCGCTGGGCTTCGGCCCGCGAGATGAGGCCGACGTTCCCCCTGCCGGTCCTGCCGATCCCGCTGCGATGGCCACCCCTGACGAGATCGCCTCGGGACGGCGCGCCATTCTGGAGCGACTCGCCCGCAAGGAACTGAGCGCCGAGGCAGCCGCCGAGGCCATTCGCACCCTGGGGAGGGACGCCCGATGACCGCCACGCCGAACGGCCTGCCGTCGGTCCGAGACCTGCCGCTTGCCGCAGGCGGCGACCTTGACCTCCGCCTGGGCGCCAGCCGCCTGCGACTGCGCGTGGTGGACGGAGACCGGCTGGTCGTCCGAGGCCACACGGACCACGACCTTGAGCGCGACGTGGAGATCGCGTCGGGAGAGGGCTGGGTCCGCGTGACCGATGGGCCGGCCGGCTCGCTCCGCGTGGGCCCGCTCACCCTCCGTGGGGCGGGTCGCGCGCCGGACCTCGATGTGGACGTGCCGCGCGGCGTGCGCATCAGCGCGCGAACGCTCTCCGGCGACATCGAGGCCGTGGGGGTCGCCGGCGCGAGCCGCTGGCAGTCCGCGAGCGGGGACATCCGCGTCGGTGCCGAGGACGGGTCGGTGACGGCCGAGTCGGTGTCTGGTCGTGTGCTCGTGGACGCCCGCGGGGCCGTGGCGGTGACCGCGCGCACCGTGTCCGGCGCCGTCAGCGTGCGGGCGCCCATGATCCTGGCCCTGGATGCCGCGACCACGAGCGGGGACATCCTGGTGGACGGCCGGCTGGACGCCGGGTCCGCCCACAGCATCGCCACCGTGTCGGGCGACACGCGCCTGGTCACGGGCAGCGAGGTGACGGTGGAGTTCCAGTCCGTGGCCGGCGACATCCGTGCGGCCGTGCCGCATCGGTCGGACGGCACGCGGGGCCGCCGCACCGTGGTCGTGGGCGCGGGGCGCGTGAGGATCGGCATCCGGACCATGTCCGGCGACGCGCGGCTTCAGCCGGGCGTCGCGGATCCCGTGGCGGATGCCGCCGCGCCGACGCCGGCAGGCCCCGCGCCGGCCTCCGCATCGTGGGCCGACGTGGGCCGCGATTGGGCGGATCTCGCGCGCGACTGGGCGGAATCGGCCAAGGGCTGGGCATCCCGGGGCGCGTCATGGGTGCCCGGCGCCAAGGCCGGCTGGGCCGCCCAGGCCGAGTCGCCAGCCCAAGCCTGGCCGCCTGCCGCGCCCGAGACGCCGGTGCCGGCGCCTGCCGTCGCATCCGACGCGGACGCGAGGCGCCTGGCGATCCTGCGCGCCCTGGAGCGGGGCGAGGTCACCGTGGCGGAGGCTGCGGATCGGCTGGCCGAGCTCGAGGGACCGGCCGCTGCGGAGGCCTGAACCGTGCCGGAGGATCCGCTCGACACCGTCCTGCGCCTGGTGGCGGAGGGTCGCCTCACGGCCGACGAGGCCGCCGTGATCCTGGCCGCGCTTGACGCCCGGCTCGATCCCGGGGCGACGCCGGCCGGAGGATGGCCCGGGCCAGCGTCCGGCCGGGCGGGTCGGCCCCCGTCGCCCGGAGGGGAGGGCGGCGGGCGGTCGCTGCGCATCGAGGTGCGGGACGGTGCCCGCACGGTGGTGAACCTGCGCCTGCCCCTGGCCCTCGGCCAGTACGCGCTCGACCGGGTCCCCGGCCTGTCGGGCGATCAGGTGGACCGCGTGCGGGCGGCGCTGCGATCGGGCCTGACGGGTCCCGTGCTGGTGGTGGACGACGAGCACGGCGGCGTGCGGATCGCCATCGACTAGGATCCCAGCCCGCGCGGCGGGCGCCCCTGGCTCCTCGGGTCGCGCGCTCTCGGGCGGGCCAGCGCGCGGACCCGCGGCGATCAGGCCGGCGCGTCGGGTTTCGCGTGGCTGTCCGAGGCCGGCAGCGTCACGGTGAACCGGGCGCCGGCGCCCTCGGGCGAGGACGCGTGGATCGTGCCCCGCATCGCGTCGGTGATCCGGCGCGCGATGGCAAGGCCCAGCCCCGTGCCGCCGGAGCCGTGGCGGGTGGTCCCGTGGAGGCGCGTGAACGGCTCGAAGATCCGCTCCATCGCCTCCGGCGGGATGCCGGGCCCCTGGTCCTCCACCTCGACCACCGCCTGCGCCCCCGCCCGCCGAACCCGGACCGTGACGGTGGTGCCGCGCGGAGAGTGGTCCACGGCGTTGTCCACCAGGATCAGCAGCAGCTGGACGAAGCGGTCGCGGTCCGCGCTGGCGAGGACCGGGCCGACCGCCTCGTGCGCCAGCGTCACATCGCGCTCGGCCGCCAGCGCGGTGGCGCCGCGCACCGTGTCGGCCGCGAGCGACGCGACGTCGAGCACCACGGACGACACCGAGAGCCTGGTCTCGTCCCAGGCCGCCAGCTGGAGCAGGTCCCCCACGAGCAGCCCGAGCCGGTCCGCCTCGGCCACGATATCGGTCACGAAGTCCCGCCCCTCGTCATCGACCAGGTTCTCCCGCTCCAGCACCTCGGCGTTGGCGCGGATGAGCGCGGCGGGCGTGCGCAGCTCGTGCGAGGCGTCGGCCACGAACCGGCGCTGGGCCTCGAAGCCCTCGCGGATGGGCCGCAGGGCCCGCCCGGTGACGAGGAGCGTAATCAGTGCCGCCCCGACCAGGCCCACCGCGCCGACGGCGCCGATCGCGAGGAGCAGCGTCCGGGCGATCTGGTCGTGGAGGTCGAGGCGGATCCCGCCCTGGACGAACCCCAGGGTCTGCCCGTTGTGGACGATCGGCAGCGTGTACAGGCGGAGGTCCACACCGTTCGCCTGGATGGTGCGCAGGTCGCTCCCGCTCGCGGCGGCCGAGGCCATGGCGGCCGTGTCGGGCAGGCCGACGGTCGGGTAGTTGGACCGGTTCTCGGTGACGGTGCCCGAGGGGCTCACGACCAGCACGAAGGTGTCCGACTGGCCCGTGGGCCGATCGGGATCCGCGGCGGCGTCGGTGTCCACGCCGCCGCTGTCACCGCCCGTCTCCTTGCCGGTGGCGACGACCCGGGCCTGGACCGCGTCCATCACGGCCCGGTCCACGTCGCTGTCGAGCGCCCGCAGCGCCACCACGGCGGTCACGGCGCCCACGCCCACCACCAGCAGCGCGAGCAGTGCCATGGTGACCGCGAACAGCCGGCGGCGCGTCCGCCGGATGAGGCGCTCGGTGGTGCCGAGGGCCATGGGGGGTCAGCCCTCTGACTTGAGCGAGTAGCCGACGCCCCGCACCGTCTTGAGCCGGTCGGCGCGCGCCAGCTCGCCCAGCTTGCGGCGCAGGTACGAGACGTACAGGTCCACCACGTTCGAGTACACGTCGGGCTCGGCGCCCCAGACCTGGTCGAGGATCTGCTGGCGGGTCACCACCTGGTTGGCGTGGCGGATGAAGAACCCCAGCAGCGCGAATTCCCGGGCGGACAGGTCCACCGTGCGCTCGCCCACCTGGGCGACATGGCGCAGCTCGTCGAGCACGATGTCGCCGGCCGACAGGTGGGCGTCCGCCGAGGGCGCGGGGCGCCGGCCGAGTGCCCGGATGCGGGCCAGCAGCTCGGAGAAGGCGAACGGCTTGGCGAGGTAGTCGTCGGCGCCCGCGTCGAGCCCGGCGACCCGGTCGTCCACCGAGCCGAGCGCGGTGAGCATCAGCACCGGCGCCGTGACGCCCCGGGCCTTGAGCAGGCGCATCACCGTCATGCCGTCGATGTCCGGCAGGCCCCGGTCCAGCACCACCACGTCGTGCGGCCCGGTCTCCGCCATCGCGACCGCGGAGATGCCGTCCGGCGCCACGTCCACGACATGGCGCTCCGCCACCAGCACGCGCTTCACCAGCGCCGCCATCTTGGGCTCGTCCTCGACCACCAGAATGCGCATGCCGACGATTGTGGGGCCGATGCGGACGCAGGTCGAGGGTCCGCCCGCGCGTCTGTGAGAAGTCTCACCCGGGTCTCAGTGCACGGTCGGCGCGCTGGAGCCACGCTGGGGGCCTGTTCGAAATCCCGTCGGGAGGCCCAACTCCATGCTGACACGCGTGGCGCTCCTCGCCGCCTCGCTGGCCGCGTCGGCCGTCCTAGCGCTCGGGCTGGCGATCGCGGGCGTGGTTTTCGCCCGGCCCGCCGCAACCCCTCCCGGGGTCAACACCCCGGCTGCGGCGTCGGCCCCTGCCGCCCCGCCCCAGCCCGTCACGCAGATCGACACCGTGTACGTGGTGCCGCCCGCCGCGGGCCCCAACCCCACCCCTGCCCCAACTCCCTCGCCCATCATCGTCAAGCGCGTGATCGTCACGCCCGCAGGCGGCGTCGAGGGCGGAGACAACGACTGATGACCGAACCCCGCCAGCCCGGCCCGCCCGGAGGTCGTCCCGTGCCGCCGCCCGCCCACGCGCGGCAGGACGCGCATCCGCAGCACCTGTCCCTCCACCACCCCGCTCGAGCGGACCTCGAGGCTCGTCGGCGGCGCGGCGTGGCCGAGCCCAGCGGCATCCGCATGGTGGTCGCCCTCGCCGGCCTCGCGTCGGCATCCGCCCTGGCCACGGCGATGCTGCCGTCGATCCTGCCCAAGCCGGTTGCGGTGACGTCCGCGGACGTCGTGGCGGCCGACGCGGCGGCGTCCCAGGGCTCGAGCCCGTCTCCCGCGCCGTCGGTGATCCACGTGACGCGCGTCGTCACCCTCGCACCGGGCCAGACCCTGCCGCCGGACGCCCTCGCTGGCAGCGCGACCGCCGCCACACCCACGACGCCCGGGGCGACCCCCAGGACGACACCCGCTGCCACGCCCCGGCCGACGCCCCGGATCATCGTCCAGACCGTCACGCGCCAGTCAGGCAAGCCGTGACCGACCTCGCCGTCCCCGCGACCGCCGAGGCCCGCCGCGCCATGTTGGGCGGTGAGGTCGCCGTCCACGCCACGGGTGACGTCACGCGGTCGCAGCTCGGCGCCGTGCTCGACCGGCTCGCGGCGTGGGCGTCCAGGCTGACGCGGTTCGAGCCGGGGTCGGAGCTGGCGCGCGCCAACGCCGCTCCCGGAGATCGCACGCGCATCGGGCCCACGCTCACGGCGGTGCTCGACTGGGCCCGCGCGGCCGAGGGCCTGACCGACGGACTCGTCGATGTGGCCATGCTCGAGGCGCGCCTCGCGGCGGAGGCCGGCGTGCCCGTCCGCCCGCCCCGGGCCGCAAGCCGCCGCTGGTCGCTCGAGCGCGGCCCCAGGGCGAGCGTTCTGCGGCGCGACCCCGGCGTCCGGATCGACCTCGACGGGGTGGCCAAGGGTTGGCTCGCCGACCGTGCCCTCGCGCTGGCCCCGGGCCGATCCGCCCTCGTGGACGCGGACGGCGACATCGCCCTGAGGCTGGCCGGTCCCGACGACGCGTGGGTGCTGGGCGTGGCCGACCCGCGCGACGCAGAGGAGTTCCTGGCGGTGCTCCGGTTCCGCGCCGGGATCGCTCCGGGCGCGTTCGGCGTGGCCACATCGGGGACCAGCGTCCACCGCTGGGCCCACGCGCGCGGCGATGCCCACCACCTGATCGATCCCCACACCTGGCGGCCGGCCGTCACGGACATCGTCCAGGCGACGGTCGTGGCGGGATCGGCCCGCGAGGCGGAGGCCCTCGCCAAGGCTGCCGTGATCGTCGGCACGGCGCGCGCGTTCGCGCTGCTCGACCGCCCCGGCGTCCTCGGGGCCCTCATCCTCACCGAGCGCGGCGACCTCCGCGCCACCCCGGAGATGCTGCGATGGCTGGCGTGACATCGCGCGGGATGGACCCGCGCACCTCGCTCGTCCGGTTCGGCCTGCCCGCGATCGCCGCCGGCGTCGTGATCGGGGGGACGCTGCCGGGCGTGGTGGCCGGCGTGCTGGCGGCGAGCCCGACCAGCCTGCCGTGGCTGTTCGAGCGGCTGTTCGCCTGGCTGGCCTACCTCACGATGTCACTATCGGTGGTCTACGGCCTGCTGCTCTCGACCAAGCTGCTGGACGCGATCGCCCACCGGCCCGTGAGCTTCGCGCTCCACCAGGACCTTGCCGTCGCGGGCCTGGCGATGGCCGCCCTGCACGCCGGCCTGCTGAGCCTCGACGCGTCGATGCCGTTCACCCTGGCAGACCTGCTGCTGCCCGGCGCGTCGCCGTACGCGCCGCTCGCGGTTGGCGCAGGGCAGGTCGCGCTCTACCTCACGGCGATCGTGACGGCCAGCTTCCACGTCCGGCGGCGGATCGGCCAGCGGGCCTGGCGGGCACTCCACCTGGTGACGTTCCTCTCGTTCGCCGGCGCCACCGCGC
Source organism: Chloroflexota bacterium (assembly GCA_021812735.1). The sequence goes on from JAKAMV010000205.1 coordinate 9,287, forward strand.
ACGGCATCGCCGCCGGCACCGACAGCGGCCAGGCGTGGGCGCAGTGGATCTACCTCGGCTCGCTGGCCATCGTGGCGTTCCTCGTGGCGTACCGCCTCGGGCTCGTCCTGGCGGCGCGCGCCGGGCGTCGGGCGAGGCTGGCCCCGGCCGCCTGACCGCGGCGCGGCCCAGCGGCGACGTCTGGCCCGACGGGGCTCGGCGACCCGTCAGCCCGCGGCGGTCACGAGGCGGTGACGTCCCGCGGGGCGAGGTGCTCCCCGAAGAACGCGAGCATCCGGCCCCACGCGTCCTCGGCGGCGTCCGGGTCGTGCGCCACGCGCATCGGGCCGTGGGCCATGGCCGCCATCAGGGGCCCGTCGTGCCGGCTCATGAACGAGTGCCCGGCGTCCGGGTAGGTCTTGACGTCATGGGGGACGCCAGCGGCCTCGAGGGCCGCCTGGAGGACGGCCCCGTTCGAGCCGAAGGTCCGGTCCCGCCCGCCGTACGAGGCCACCACGGGGCAGACGTCCGGGATGATCGACATGTCCGCCGGCAGCCCGGCGTAGAAGGGCGCCACCGCGCGGAGCTCGCGACCGCCGCGCGCGGCGTACAGGATGGCGAAGCCGCCGCCGGCGCAGAAGCCCGCCATGCCGATGCGGTCGGGGTCCACCCCGGGGCGTGCGGCCAGCCAGTCGTGGAACGCGCGCATCTCCCGGTACGGGCGGCCGCGGGCCACCCGGCTCATGCCGCGCATGAACCGCGCGATGCACAGCGGCTTGAACCCCGCCCCGACCAGGTCCGGCGCGAGGGCGACATAGCCGCTGTCGGCGAAGCGGCTCGCGATCCGCCGGATGTCGTCGTTGAGGCCCATGATCTCGTGGACCACGATGACCGCCGGGTGGGGCGGCAGCGGAGCGTCGAGGTCGGCGCCAGCCGGCGGCTCGGGCTCCGCGTAGAACGCCGTCAGCTCGCGGCCGTTGCCGTGGAAGGTGAAGTCGCGTCTCGTCGCCATGCGCGGCATGGTACGGGCCGCCGGGTTCAGCCGCCGGGGAGCTGCCACGCCACCCCGTGGCGCAGCGTGCTCCGCCCGTGCGCCCCGGCCGTCGCCAGCCGGATCTCGGGAGGGCGGCCGGCACCCTCGAGCAGCCGGACCGCGTGCGGGCCGACCCGCGCGGACCAGTTCGCGGGCCCTGCGTCGAACGGGATCCCGACCACGGCCTGGCAGCGGGCCGCGAAGGCAGCCGGGTCGGCGACGGGCAGCGCCAGCTCGGCGAGGCGCGCCTGCCCGAGTCCAGGATGGGCGAACGCCCGGCGTGCCGCCATGGCCTCGGCGCCCCACTCGGCGCCCGCCATCTCGTGCTCGATGAGGAACGGCGGCGCGTCGGGGCCGAGGACCGGGAACGCTGTCACCCAGCGGACGGTCTCGCCGTCGGGCCGGACTCGCGAGCCGGTCACCGGCGGGCCGATCGGGGAGCCCGCCGCGCGCAGCCGCGAGGCCTCGGCGACGCAGTCGTCCACGGCCACCGCCCAGGTGGCCAGCCCCTCGCTCCCCGCGTCGAGCAAGGCCAGGGCCGCCTGGCCGACAGCGAACTCGGGGCTGGCCAGGACGAGCCCGCGGTCGAAGACGCCGATCAGCTCTAGGTAGGCGTCGCCCAGGAACGCCAGCCGGTTCCAGGTCCCGGCCGACGCGTGGCGCCCCCCGCCCGAGAACGAGAGGCCGAGCCGCGTCTCGAGGCCGGCGGCGGCGTCGTCGGGGTCCCGGACCGCGATGACGAGGTGGTCGATGCCCAGGATGCCCACGCGGACGATGCTACCGGGCGAGCCGCCGGGCCGGTGCGGCGGGAGCGTCGCGTACGATGGTCACATGCCCGAACCCATGCCCGAGCCCGTCACCTCGCTCCCGTTCACCGGCAACCCCGAAGCCGACGCGCTGCTCGCGTCCAGTCCGCTCGCCCTGCTCGTGGGCTTTGCGCTGGACCAGCAGGTCGCCGTGCAGAAGGCCTTCTCCGGCCCGCTCGAGCTGGCCCGCCGACTGGGCGGGCTCGATGCCGTCGCCGTGGCCGGCCTGCCACCCGAGGACCTCGAGACCGCCTTCCGGACGCCGCCGGCGCTGCACCGCTTCCCGGGCATGATGGCCGGCCGAGTCCAGGCGCTGTGCGCGGTGGTGGCGAGCGAGTACGGCAACGACGCCTCCGGGATCTGGACCGGGGCGTCGGACGCCCGCGACCTGCGGGCGCGGCTCAGGGCGCTGCCGGGGATCGGCGAGGCCAAGTCGGCGACCGTCATCGGGGTGCTCGCCCGTCGGTTCGGCGTCCGGCCGGCCGGGTGGGAGGCCCAGCTGCCCGCGGAGCCGACGCTCGCGGACGTGGACTCGGCCGAGGCGCTGGCGGCCTACCAGGCGGGCAAGCGGGCCCGCAAGGCCGAGGGGCGAGCCGCCGGCGGCCGACCGTGAGCACGACGGACCTGCTCGCGGTCGCCGCGACCGTCGCCGGCCTGGCCATGGCCCTGTCGCCGGCTCTCCAGATCCGGCGGATGCGCCGGACCAGATCGTCGAACGACGTGTCCCTGCTCTACCTGGGGCTGCTCATGGTCGGGTTCGCGGTCTGGATCTCGTACGGGGTCGCCCTCCCGAATTGGGTGCTCGTGGGCACCAACTCCGCCTCGCTGGCCTTCATGCTGCTGACCGTCCTGGTGGCGCTGCGCTACCGCCGCGGCGGCGCCCGGCGGGCGGCCGCGGG
>JAKAMV010000206.1 GCA_021812735.1 Chloroflexota bacterium
CCGGCGGTCGTCACGCACACGTACTCGATGATCGGCCTGCAGCCGGGCGCGGACCTCCTGATCTGGCGGCTGGGCCCGACGGTGCGGGCGCTCGAAGAGGCGGCCGCGGCGGTGCTGCAGGCCGGCCTCGGCAGATGGCTCTCGGTCCGCGAGAGCCTGCTCGGCGTCATCCAGCCCACGCAGTACGTGAAGAAGCCCACGCCGCAGGAGCAGTCGCTCTTCGAGGGCGAACGCTGCGCCTACCTGATCGTCTACCCGTTTACGAAGTCCACCGATTGGTACCTGCTGGGCCGCGATGCCCGGCAGGGGATCATGAACGAGCATATGCGCATCGGGCACGCCTATCCGCAGGTACGCCAGCTGCTCGCGAACTCGTTCGGCCTCGACGATCAGGACTTCATCGTCGCCTACGAAACCGACGATCTGCCGGCCTTCGTCGACCTGGTGCGCGAGCTGCGTGGCTCCGACAGCCGGCGCTCGACCGTGCGGGACACACCGATCCTGACGGCGGTCCACCGGCCGATCGGCGAGATCCTCCGGCTTCTCGACGCCGCCGAGATCGGGTCGGTGCCGGACAATGGCCACGCACCCGCCCTGACCGTGCCCGCGGCCGCGAAGCCGCGCGGCGCCACCCGCGCCGCTGGCCGGGGGTCGCGATGAGCGTGCGGGCCGGCGAGACCGGCGCGGCGGCGTATCGGCGGCGTGCCGCGTCGCTCTTCCCAGGCGGCGTCAACAGCCCGGTTCGGGCGTACGGGGCGGTGGGCGGCGAGCCGCCGATCATCGTCGAGGGCAAGGGCGCCGTGGTCCGCGACGTCGACGGCCGGGAGTATCTCGACTACGTCGGCGCGTTCGGCCCGCTGATCCTGGGGCACGCCCATCCGGCGGTCGTCGCGGCCGTCCGGCGGGAGGCGGAGGCGGGCGGTCCGTTCGGTGCGACCACGCCCGCCGAGATCGAGCTCGGCGCGGCGATCCGCGCGGCGATGCCCTCGCTCGAGCGGCTGCGCTTCGTCAGCTCCGGCACGGAGGCCGCGATGAGTGCGCTGCGCGTCGCCCGCGCGGCCACGCGCCGCGATCTGGTCGTGAAGTTCGAGGGCGGTTACCACGGCCATGCCGACGGCCTCCTCGCCCGGGCCGGCTCGGGGCTCGCGACGCTCTCGCTGCCGGCCAGTGCCGGGGTGGCGGCCGCGGTCGCGGCGCAAACCCTGCTCGCCCGCTACAACGATCTCGCGTCGGTGGCCGCCGCCTTCGAACGCCACCCGGGGAAGATCGCCGCGGTCATCGTGGAACCGGTTGCGGCGAACATGGGCGTGGTTGCGCCCGAGGCCGGGTTCCTGGACGGACTGCGCGAGCTGACGGCGCGCCACGGCGCGCTGCTCGTCTTCGACGAGGTGATCACGGGGTTCCGGGTGGCGCGCGGTGGCGCCCAGGCCCGCTACCACGTCGCTCCGGACCTCACGGTGCTCGGCAAGATCGTCGGTGGCGGGATGCCGGTCGGCGCCTACGGCGGCCGGGCGGAGCTGCTCGATCTGGTGGCGCCGGCGGGTCCCGTCTACCAGGCGGGGACGCTCTCTGGCCACCCGGTCGCGATGGCCGCCGGCCTGGCGACGTTGGGCGAGCTCGGCGCCGAGCTCTACGCGCGGCTCGAACACCTCGGGGCTGCGCTCGAGACCGGGTTGTTGGAGGCGGCAGCCACGGCCGGCCGGCGCGTCTCGATCGGGCGCGTCGGCTCGTTGCTGACGGTCTTCTTCCGCGCGGCGGCCCCGCGGGACTTCGACGAGGTCCAGGAGGCCGACGCGGACGCCTTCGCGCGCTTCCACCGCGCGATGCGCGACGCCGGGATCCTGCTACCACCCTCGCCCCAGGAGGCCTGGTTCCTCTCCGCCGCCCACGGCATGGAGGACGTGGCACGCACGGTCGAGGCGGCACGCACGGCCTTTCGGGCATGAGCGACCGCCTGCTGCGCGCGTTCCACCGCGAACCGGTCGACGCGACGCCGATCTGGTTCATGCGCCAGGCGGGACGGGCGCTGCCGGAGTACCGCGCGGTGCGGGAACGGGTCGGACTGGCGGAGATCGTCCGGGATGCCGCACTCTGCGCCGAGGTCTCGCTCCAACCGGTGCGGCGCCTCGGGGTGGACGCCGCCATCGTCTTCGCCGACATCACGACGCCGTTGCCGGGGATGGGGGTCGACGTCCGCTTCGTGGAGGGTGTGGGCCCCGTGATCGAGCGGCCGATCCGCACCCCGGCCGACGTGGCCGTGCTGGGCACACTCGACCCGGACGCGGCGGTCGGGCCGCTGCTGGAGGCGATCCGCCTGCTGCGCCGGGAGAGCCCGGTGCCAGTGATCGGCTTCGCGGGCGCCCCGTTCACGCTCGCGAGCTACCTCGTGGAGGGCCGGTCGTCGCGGGACACGGCGGGTCTCCTCGCGCTGCTCCGCGGCGCGCCCGAGCTCTTCTCCGCGCTCCTCGAGCGGCTCGTCGACGCCACCGTGGTCTATCTGGAGGCGCAGGTGCGGGCCGGTGCGCAGGCGGTCCAGGTCTTCGACAGCTGGGTGGGCGTCCTGGGTCCATTCGACTACGCGCGCCACGTGCTGCCGCACATGCGGCGGCTCTTCGCCGGGCTCGCCGGTCTCGGCGTGCCGACAGTCCTCTTCGGGACCGGCACGGCCGGCCTGCTGCGCCTGATGGGCACTAGCGGGGCAAGGGTCATCGGGCTCGACTGGCGCATCGCGCTGGGGGAGGCGTGGGAGCTGCTGCCCGGGCTCGCCGTGCAGGGGAACCTGGACCCCTCGTTGCTGCTGGGCCCGTTCGAGGCGGTGGCCGAGCAGACGGTCTGGATCCTGGAGCAGGCCGCCGAGCGGCCGGGGCACGTCTTCAACCTGGGACACGGCGTCCTGCCGGCGACCGATCCGGACGACCTGCGCCGCCTGGTCGACCTCGTGCACGAGCGCTCGGCGCGGCCCGGCGCGGGACGCGCGCCATGACCGGCGCGGAGCGCTTCCTGGCCGCCTGCCAGCTCGCGCCGGTGGACGCGACCCCGGTCTGGTACATGCGCCAGGCGGGACGGGGGATCCCGGCGTACGAGCGGATGCGGGAACGCTACGGCGTGCTCGGCATCGCGCGCACGCCCGAGTTGGCGGCCGCGGCGACGGTGCTGCCCGTGGCGGCGTACGGGGTCGATGCGGCGGTGATGTACGCCGACATCATGCTGCCGGTCGGTCCGCTGGGCATCGACTTCGAGCTGACGGCCGAAGGGCCGGTGGTGGCGACGCCGATCCGCAGCCCCGAGGCCGTGCAGCGCCTGCGCCTCTACGAGCCGGAGGAGGAGCTCGCGTTCGCCATGCAGGCGGTCCGCATCGCGCGGCGCGAGATCGATGGGCGACAGGCCCTGGTCGGGATCGCCGGCGGGCCCTTCACGCTGGCCGCCTACCTCATCGAGGGTCGCGCATCGCGGGACCAGGCCGCGGCGCGCGCGTTCATGTACGCGCAGCCCGCCGCGTGGCACGCGTTGCTGGGGCGGCTCGCCGAAGTCGGGCGGCGCTACCTGGCCGCGCAGGTCCGGGCGGGCGTCCAGGCCGTGCAGGTCTTCGACACGTGGGCAGGATCGCTCGGGCCGGCCGAGTACGAGGCATACGTGCTGCCACACGCGATGCGGCTGCTGGAGGGGGCGCGCGGCGTCCCAGCGATCCATTACGTCAGGGCCAGCGCGGCGCTGCTGGAGCCGCTCGCCCGCTCCGGTGCCACCGTCATCGGCATCGACGCGGGGCTCTCGCTCCGGGCGGCGTGGGCGCGCATCGGATCGCACCTGGGCATCCAGGGGAACCTCGACGGCGCTCGGCTGCTTGCTGGCTGGGAGGCCACCCAAGCCGGCGCGCGCGGTGTCCTCGAGGAGGCCGGCGGGCGCGCGGGTCACATCTTCAACCTGGGGCAGGGGATCGTGCCGGGCACCGACCCGGCGCTCCTGGCCCGTCTCGCCGCGTACGTCCACGAGGCGTCGGCCGCGCGTCGGACCGGCGCCGCAGCAGGCATGGAGGTCCTCAGGTGACGATCGATCCGCCCGTCGGCGTGATCCTCATGACGTACGGGTCGCCCGCCGGCCTCGACGACGTGCCACGCTACCTGGCGGCGGTGCGGGGCGGTCGGGCCCCCGAAGCGGAGCTCGTCAGCGAGTTCACCCGTCGCTACCGCGTGATCGGCGGCTCGCCGCTGGTGCGCATCACCGCCGCCCAGGCCGCGGCGCTCGCGGGGCGTCTCGGCCCCGGGTTCCGGGTCACGATCGGGATGCGCTTCTCGGACCCATCGATCGGCGCCAGCCTTGCCGAGCTCGTCTCCGCCGGCTGCCGCCGCGTCGTGGCGATCATCCTCTCCCCGCAGTACTCCGAGCTGATCATGGGCGGGTATCTGCGCGCGATCGAGGCGGCGCGCGTCGCGCTCGCGCCGGATGCGCCCATCGTGGCCCTGGCCGGGGCGTGGCACCTGGAGCCGGCCTTCGTCGGCGCGCTCGCCCTGCGGATTGGCGAAGCGCTCGCGGCGTTCCCGGAGCGAGAACGTGGCGCGGTCCCGGTGCTGCTCACGGCCCACAGCCTGCCGCGGCGCGTGGCCGAGCAGGAGCCGGGCTATCTCCGCCAGCTCGAGGAGACGGCCATCGCGGTGGCGAGCGCGGCGGGCTTGGCGGGCGGCCAATGGCACTTCTGCTGGCAGAGCGCGGGACACGAGCCCGGCGAGTGGATGACGCCGGACTTCGCCGACCTGGTGCCGCGCCTTCGCGCGGAGGGTCACCGAGCTGTGGTGGTCGCACCGATCCAGTTCCTGGCCGACCACTTGGAGACGCTCTACGACCTGGCGGTCGGAGCCCGGGAGCAGGCGGCCGCCGCGGGGATGGCCTTCGCGCAGATCCGGGCACTCAACGCCGATGCCGGCCTCGTCGAAGCGCTGGCGCACGTCGTGGAGGCGACGCTCGTTGCTGGCGGCGGGTCCGTCACGGCGGCGCGCCGGCGCGCGGGATCGGCGCCGGCGGCCTGATGCGTTCCGGGCGCTGAGGTGGTCCGGCGGGGCTCAGCCGCTGCCGCGGGCGGTGCCGAAGGGAGACGTCCCGCCCGATGCTGCGCCACCGGCCGCTGCGCCGCCGGCCGCGGCGCGGGGAGCGCCGGCTCGAACCTCGTCGGGCAAGGGGAACCAGCGCAGCGCCTCGAAGTCCGGCCCCTCGCGGATCGGCCGCGGTGCTCGTGATGGCACCGGCGGGTCGGCGAGGATCGCCTGGGCCTCGGCCAGATACTCGGCCAACCGCGACTCCGGCTCGCGGTGGCGGTGCGCGGGGTAGGTCATCCGCCCATCCGCGTACCGCACGTCGTGCAGGCTGAGGGGCGCCTCGGGGAGCCCATCGATGTGCCGCCAGAGCCCGCTCGCCGGTTCGAAGTCGTAGAGCGGTAGCAGCCGCCAGCCTTGGGAGGCGACGAGATCGACCGCGTCGAGGATGTACCGGAACACCGTCTCACTGATGAAGTAGTTGAAGTTCACGCGCACCCAGCCCGGCTTGATCCCCTCACAGCCCCGGGCCACCTGGCGCTCGAACGCCCGTGAGCGCTCGAGGTCGATGCCGAGGAGCCGGTGGCCGTAGGGGCCCGCGCAGGAACAACCGCCACGCGCCTGGATGCCGAAGAGGTCGTTGAGCAACGCCACGACGAAGTTGTGGTGCAGGTAGCGGCCGCCGTGGCGGACGACGAAGGAGACGATCGAGAGGCGTTCCGCGGCTCGGCTGCCCAGGATCTCGAGGGCCGGGTTCTGCGCCCAGCGCGCGATCGCGCGGTCGATGAACGACGTCTCACGTGCACGGATCGCCGGAACCCCGACCGCCTCTTTGAGCTGCACGACGAGTCCGGCACGGATCGACTCCACGATCGCCGGCGTACCGCCCTCCTCGCGCCGTTCGATGTCGGCGAGATAGCGGTGCTCGAGCGGGTTCACGTACTCGACCGTGCCCCCGCCGGGGACGGACGGTACACGGTTGCGAAACAGGGCGCGCCGCGCCACGAGAACCCCGGGCGTCCCCGGTCCCCCGATGAACTTGTGGGGCGAGATGCAGACCGCGTCCTTGTAGGCGAGGTTGCCGTCGGGGCCAGCGTCGCCGCCCATCCGGATCTCCACGTAGGGCGCCGCCGCGGCGTAATCCCAGCAGGAGAGGGCCCCGTAGCGGTGGAGGAGGATCGAGATCGAGCGCGAGTCGGAGACGATCCCCGTCACGTTCGACGCGGCCGAGAAGCTGCCGATCAGAAGCCGGCGGCCCGCGTGCGCTCGCAGCTCGCGCTCGAGCGCCTCCAGATCGATCCGCCCATCGCGATCCTCGGGGACCGTGATCAGCTCCGCGATCGACTCCCGCCACGGCAGGTCGTTGGAGTGGTGCTCGTATGGTCCGATCAGCACGACCGGCCGCTCCTCCGGTGGGATCCGGGAACGCAGGTCGTAGCGGTCGTCGAGGTCCGCGGGGAGCCGTAGGTTGAGGACCTCGACCAGACGATTGATCGCGGCCGTAGAGCCGGAGCCGCAGAAGATGACCGCATGCTCGCTGGTCGCGCCGACCGCGTCGCGGATGATCCGACGCGCCTCCTCGCGGAACCGCGTGGTCTGCAGACCCGTGCCAGACGATTCGGAGTGCGTGTTGGCATACAGCGGCAGGACCGCGTCGCGGATGTAGTCCTCGATGAAGGTGAGCGAGCGGCCCGACGCCGTGTAGTCCGCGTAGGTCACGCGCCGCACGCCGAAGGGGCCCGCGACGGCCTCGTCGTCTCCGAGCACCGACGCACGGATCAACTCGATCAGCGGCGTCGCTGGCGCATCCATCGCGGGCATGGTAGCGGTCTGGTCGGGCGGCCGCGCGGCCCGGCGCGGGCAGGGTCAGTCGGTCTGGCCGGAGGTTACGCCCCGTTGCGCCGCCAGCGCGGCCTGCAGCTCCGCGGCCAGGACGGCCGTGGATGCCGAGACGCGGTCGGCGCCGCTGAGCTCGTCCAGGGGGTACGTGCCAGCCGGCGCCCAGACGCGCATGCCGGCGGCGCGGGCGGCCGCGATCCCAGGCGGCGTGTCTTCGATCACCAGGCAACGGTCCGCTGGAACCCGCAGCGCGGCCGAGGCCTGGAGGAAGAGATCCGGCGCCGGCTTGGGACGGGCCACCTCGGCGGCGCTGAAGATGCGGCCGGTGAACCGATCGAGCAGGCCGACGGCCCGTAGTGCCGCCTCGATCCGTTCGCGGGTGCCGTTCGATGCGACACAGTACGGGACCCCGACGCGACCGAGGAAATCGAGCAGTGCGGGGATGCCGGGGCACGGCCGCAGCCGGCGCTGGAACCGCTCGATGAGTCGGGCGGCGAACGCGGCCTCGAACGAGGCGGGGAGGGGGCGTCCGGTCCGCGCCTCGATGACCTGGCGGATGAGGGACGGGGTGCCGCCGGTGAAGTCGCGCCGACACTGTGCCGGGGTGGTCGGCACGCCGTACGCGGTGAGGACCTCGGCGAGCGTGGCGCTCGAGAGCGCCTCGCTGTCGACGAGGACGCCGTCGTTGTCGAAGATGACGAGATCCACGGGCCCAAGCCCGTCGACCCGCACGGATCGGGTCACGACCGGCAGGCCGCGGCCAGCGCGAGGTGCACGCGTCCAATGCTCCATTGCAGCTCCTCGGCCGCGCGCCGTGGAACCCGGGCGCGTGCCGTGCGGAGCAGTCCTGTTCATGGTGCCATCGATCGCGGCGTCGCGTGCGGTCGTGCCCTCCCCTACGGGGCGGCGCAGGACGTTCGCGTGGCGCGCGCGTAGGCTCTGCCCTGTGACTGCCAGGGTGAGCGCGGGCGTCCTCCTGTACCGCCTCCGGGACGGTCGTCCCGAGGTGTTGCTGGCCCATTCCGGTGGGCCGTTCCACGCCGCCAAGGACCTCGGCGACTGGTCGATCCCGAAGGGCGAGCCGGATCCGGACGAGGAACTGGCGGTCGCGGCCGCGCGCGAGTTCGCGGAGGAGACCGGGACGCCGCTTCCGACCGGGCCGTTCCGGCCACTCGGCTCGACCCGCCAGAAGGGCGGCAAGCTCGTCACGGCCTGGGCGGTCGAGGGTGACCTCGATCCGTCACGTGCCCGGAGCAACACGTTCGAGCTGGAGTGGCCACCGGGGTCGGGACGGTCGCGGGCGTTCCCCGAGATCGATCGCGTGGCGTGGTTCGCCACCGACGAGGCGCGCCGGCGGATCAAGCCGGCGCAGGTGGTCTTCATCGATCGGCTGGAGGCGCTGCTCGGGGGGCGCTGAGGCACACCTGCGGCGTGACAGAGGGGTCTCCCCGGCTGGCCCGCCTCAGGGGCCCGAGGATGCTGGTGACGGCGTCGCCGATGCCAGAGGCGTGGTGGCGGCCGTCGGTGCGGGCGTCTCGGAGGCCTGTGGCCAGGGCGTGGCGCCCATCGTCGCTTGCGGGAGGGCCACCACTGGTGGAGGGGCAAGCGCGGCCGCCAGCAGCCGGGCGTACGCGGCGGCACCGGCGGGGCGGAGGTGGATGCCGTCGTCCCAGAAATACTCGGGATGGCGGATGCTCGCGGCGTACCAGTCGGCCAGGACGACGCGGGGATCGCGCGCGGCCGCGGCGGCGAGCACGGCGTTGTCGTGCGATTCCCAGCTTCGTGGCTCCTTCAGGTTCACGAAGACGACACGCCGGGTGCTGCCCAGCAGCTGGAGCGCCTGATCGACCTGCTGGCTCGTGATCCAGCCATTGTCGCCGAGGCCGATGACGACCGTGTTGGGCAGCAGACCCTCGTGCTGGCGCTGGCGGAGAATCTGGAGGCCGACATCGAAGGAACGACCGATGGCGGCGTTCACCTCGATCCCGGGGATGGCCCGGAGGAGCTCGGTGACGGCACCGAGCATCACCGAGTCGCCGACCGCCAGGACGGCGGGTGGCCGCTGCGCAGCAGCTGGCGGCGCGCTTGGCGCAGCTGCCGGGCCGGAGGCGGCGGGCGAGGCCCCCGGGCCATTCGCTCCGGGGGCGCCGGGCGCACGTGCGGAGGGCGTGTCCGATGGGGCGGCCCCCTGACCTGCCAACCCCGCTGCAGTGCCACCGCCCGCCGTCAGCGAGGATCCCGTGGTGGTCGCGGCCGTCCCCGTGGCGGATGGCGGCGCCGCGGAGGGCGCGGCCGTGGGCGCCCCGACATCGACCGAGACCACGCTGAGGTACGGCGGGGGCGAGGGAGGCGTGGCCCCGGCCACCCGCGCGCCGACCAGAAGCGCCACGGCCAGGAGCGCGGTCCCGCTCGCCAGTGGCCAACGGTATGTCGCGAGCCGGCGGCGCCGGGGTACCAACCGCCAGGCACGCCACGCCCGACCGAGTGCCCCGTGCCGGACCGGCGTCTCGACGAAGCGGTACGACAGCTCGGCCGCCATCAACGTCAGGGCCAGGCGCAGCGCGAGATCCGGGAGCGGATCGGGTGCCACGTCGAGCTGCGGCCGGGTCAGGGTGAAGATCGGCCAGTGCCAGAGGTAGATGCCGTACGAGCGTTCGCCGATCCAGCGCAGCGGCCTGCGATCGAGGACGGACCGTCCGAAGTGGCTGCTCGGGTGGACCGCCGCGACGATCACCGCCATCGTCACCAGGCCGAGCGCCACGAACCCGCCGCGGTAGAGCAGCGGCTGGTACTCGTCGAACGCGACGAAGCATCCCCCGAGCGCCAGCAGCGCGACGCCGCCCAGCGCGTCCCACCACGTCACGCGGGCGCGCCAGCGGGACAAGCGGGCGCCGCCGGCCGTCTCCGAGATGCGCGGCCGGGATCCGGCCGATGGTGTCCAGGCTAGGGCCAGGGCGGCCCCGAGCAGCAGCCCCGCCGCGTGCGTGTCGGTCCCGTAGTAGACCCGCGACGGGTCCGCGCCCGGCTCGTAGAGCCACGCCATCAGCAGCGCGGACCCGAGCGCTCCCAAGAGACTGGCGAGCAGCATCCCGCGGCGGCGCAGCACCATGAGGCCCGCGGTCAGCAGCAGGGGCCAGAGCACGTAAAACTGCTCCTCGACCGCGAGCGACCAGAGGTGGAGCAAGGGAGAGGGACGGCCGACGGCCTCGAAGTACGATTGCTGCCGCGCGATCAGGTACCAGTTGGTGGCGTACCCGAGCGCGGCAAGCGTGTCGCTGCGCAGACGCGCAACCTCGTCCGGCGCCCACACGACACTCAGCGTCAAGGTGGACGCGAGCACGAGGAAGAGGGCGGGCAAGAGCCGCCGCGCCCGTCGTAGCCAGAAGGCCCGCAGCTCGATCCGACCCAGGCGCTCGCGTTCGGCCAGCAGCAGGGTGGTGATGAGGAACCCGCTGATGACGAAGAAGACGTCGACGCCGAGGAAGCCGCCGGGAAGCCAGCCCAGGTCGGCGTGGTAGACGACCACCGCGAGCACGGCGATCGCGCGCAGCCCGTCGAGGCCGGCCAGGCGGCCGACGCCCGAGGCGCCGGATGAGGCGCCGGACGAGTCATTTGGCGGGCCGTCGGCTGCGCCGGCAGCGAGCGTCAGCGCAAGCGGCTCAACCGGCTCAAGCGGCCCATCCACGCCCGTCTCCGCCATCGGCCTGCACGTCTCCCTGTGCGACGTCTCGCGTCAATGATGCCTCGCCGCGAACGGCGCCATCGGTCAGGGCTTGTTCCAGAAGGCAGTCGCGACGTAGAGCGGGTTCGCCAGCGGCTGGCCGTTGAGCGCCGTGATCTCGTACCACCAGCGGTAGTTGCCGACGTGGTAGCAGGACGAGGTGTAGGCGCTGCCGAGGACCGCGCCGCTGGCGACCGCTGTCGCGCCTGCCCCGATCGTGGTCACGCCCGGGGCGGCCGTGCTGGGGCCACTGCGCACCCAGATGGATGGGCACATGGCCGTGATCGTGGTCGGATAGCCGGCGGGACTGGAACTCGGCGTCGGCGACGAGCTGGGCGCGGGCGAAGAGACGGGCGTCGGCGCGGGTGGCGGACTCGGCGCTGGCGAGGGGGCCGGGGGCGGCGTGCCGGCGGGCGTGGGCGCCGCATCCCCGAACGAGACGTGGATGCTGTAACGGTCCGAGTCGCCGACCGTGTCGACCCCGGCGATCGTGAGCGTGCCCGAGCCCGCCAGCGCGGGACCGCTCAACGTAGTCTGGTAGTGGCCGCCGCCGAGGTCGACGACCGTCCCGGCGAGCGTCTGCCCCCCGATCGCCAGCGTGATCGAAGGGGCTCTGCGGAGTGGCTCCGACGACCAGGCGTCGACCAGGTATGAGAGGGTCGGGGCGGCTCCCGTCAGCGTCGTGCGCACCATGTAGGCCGCCGCCGTCAACGGCCTGGTCAGGAAGGCGCGGCCCGCGGGCCCCGTCGCGACGACCTGGATGGTGTAGTCCCCCTGGGGAACCATGGCACCCGTACCGTCGCGCCCGTCCCAGGTCCACGCGTAGGTGCCGGCGGGCGTGCGCCGCGCGTACCACGCCGTCCGCACCACCGCCCCGGCGCCGTTCAGGATGCGCAGCGTGCTGTTCCCCGCCGTCGCCATCCGGTACGAGATCGTGGCGCTGCGCCGGCGGGCGTCGCCGTCCTGCGGGAAGAAGCGGTTCGGGCTCGCGACCAGGAAGCCCACCACGCGATTCACGACGACCGACGCGGTCAAGGTCAGCACCGTGCCGTTGGCGTCCTGCGCGGTGAGCACGACGGCGTACGTACCGTCGGGAACGGCGGTTCCGGAGCTGCTCGTGCCGTTCCACGTGACGCTTCCCGAGGAGCCCGCGACCGCGGCGCTCCAGAGCGTGGTGGAACCCGCGCGGATCGCGATGGTGCCGGTGGCCGGCGCGGAGATCCACCAGGAGAGCGTCGCGGTGTCGGCCACGCCGTCGCCGTTCGGAGAAAACGCATTGGGCGGGTTGCCCCCCGCGTTGTCGGCCGTGACCGCAAGAGTCCCCGTAAGTGGCAGCGGAGCCACGGCGCCGAAGACCTGGTGTAGCAGCTGGGT
>JAKAMV010000207.1 GCA_021812735.1 Chloroflexota bacterium
CGCAAACGTCGCGCCCGCCGCCGGGCCCGCCGCCGCCGATCCTGCCTCCGCCCCAAACGTCGCGCCCGCCCCGTCCCGCGCTGGACACCGCACGCGGACCGCCGCCCCCGCCCGGCCGCGCGAGCAACAGCTGCGGCGCGCCGCCGTGCGCCTCTTCCGCGAACACGGATACGACGGCACCTCGATGCAGGACCTGGCCGAGGCGCTCGGGATGCACCGCGGCAGCCTCTACCACTACATCGCCTCGAAAGAAGACCTCCTCTTCGAGATCGTCGAGTCCGCGATGGCGCGCTTCCACGACGAGGTGCGCCCGATACTGGAGGGCGAAGGACCAGCCCAGGATCGTCTCCGGCGGGCGGTCGGCGCCCACCTGCGGATCGCCGCCGAGGAGCCCGACGAGCTGACGCTCCTGCAGGTCGAGCTGAAGGCGCTCGCACCCGAACGCCGCGGACAGATCGTGGCCGAACGCGACGCCTACGAGCACGCCTGGCGCGCCTTCATCCGCGAGGGCATGCGCGACGGCGCGTTCCATTGTGCCGACGAGCGGACGGCGGGCTTCATGATCCTCGCCGCGTGCAATTGGTTCAGCCAGTGGTACCGCCCGACCGGCCCGCTCGGGGTCGAAGAGTTCGCCTCGCGCTTCACCGACCTCTTCCTCGACGCGCTCCGGGCCAGTCCCGCGGCTCCCCGGGCGACCGAGGACGCGCCCACCCCGCCAGCGACCGACAAGCAGACCATCGCCGACGTGTACGGCCCATTGCACCGGGAGCCCTGAGATGACCCTCGCCTCCTCGCCGACCCAGTCCGGCGCCGCCGCTGCTCGCCCATCCGCCGGCGCCCCATCCGCTGGCGCCGCTGCCCAGTCCGGCGCCGCCGCCTCCTCGCCGACCCAGTCCGGCGCCGCCGCTGCTCCGTCCGGCACCGCCGCGACCCCGACCGCCCTCCCCAGCCTCCGTCGCGCCGTCGTGCTCGGGGCCGGCACCATGGGCGCCCAGGTCGCCTGCCTGCTCGTCGGCCGCGGCGTCCCGGCCGATCTGCTCGACCTCGACGCACCCACCGCCCGCGCCGGGCTCGAGCGCGCCCGGAAACTGTCGCCCTCGCCCCTCTACCTGCCCGAGGACGCCGACGCCGTCCGCACCGCCGGCTTCGATGCCCTCGAGTCGCGTGTGGCCAGCGCCGACTGGGTCCTCGAGGCGGTCGTCGAGCGCCTCGACGTGAAGCGCGATCTGCTGGCGCGGACCGCCGCCGTCCTGCCCCCAGCCGCCCTGCTCAGCAGCAACACCTCGTCGCTCTCGATCGCGGCGATGGCCGAGGCGCTCCCCGAGGGCGTGGCGGCGCGGTTCCTGGGCACGCACTTCTTCAATCCGCCGCGGTACACGCGCCTCGTCGAGCTGGTGCCCAGCCCGGCGACATCCTCGGCCACGCTCGCCCGTGCCCGTGCGATCGCCGCCGACGTGCTCGGCAAGGGCGTGGTGGAGGCGCAGGACGCCCCCGGGTTCATCGTGAACCGCCTCGGAACCCAGGCGTCGCTCGTCGCGATCCGCCTCGGCGAGGAGCTCGGACTGGGGGTCGACGAGATCGACGACCTGTCCGGCCCGCTGGTCGGTCGGCCCAAGTCGGCGGTCTTCCGGACGATCGACCTGGTCGGGCTCGACGTCTTTGCGGCGGTGGTGCGCAGCCTGGCCGCCGCCGTTCCCGCCGACGACCCCGAACGCGACCTGTTCCGCCTCCCGCCGGTCGTCGAGACGATGCTCGAACGGGGCCTGCTCGGCGTCAAGGCCGGCGCCGGGTTCTTCCGCAAAGTCGGCGACGAGATCCTCGCGCTCGACCTCGCGACGCTCGAGTACCGCCCCCGCCGGCGCCCGCGCAGCGCCGCGGTCGAGATGGCGCGCCAGGTCGACGACCCCGCCCGGCGGCTCGAGGCGCTGTTCGCGGCGGACCCGGCGGATGCACCCGCGGCGTTCGTGCGTCGCGGCCTCGTGCGGGCCCTCTGGTACGCCTCGGTGGTCGCTCCCGGGATCGCCGGCTCGATCGCGGACGTGGATCGTGCGATGCGCTGGGGGCTCGGCTGGGAACGCGGCCCGTTCGAAACCTGGGACGGCCTCGGCGGTGCCCGCATGGCCGCCCTGCTCGAGGTGGAGCGGCTCGGCGAATCGCCACTCGCCGCCGGTGCCCGCGAGGCGGGGGGCTTCTACGCCGCCGACGGGACACTGCAGCTCGACCTCGCGACCTTCCGCCCCGCGCCCGCCCCGGAGGGTGGACCCCCCACCCGCGGAGCCGCAGAGGCCGTGCGGCGGATCCCCGTCCCGCCGCGTCCGCGCGTCATCGACTTGGCGCGCCTGCGCGCCGCGCGCGGCCAGCTCGTCGGCAACGCCGCCGCGAGCCTGATCGAGCTCGACGGCGTGCTGGCCCTCGAGCTCCACGGGAAGCTCAACATCATCGGGCTCGACACGATCGAGATGCTGGGCCGGGCCACCGCGATCGCCGAGGAGCGTGGGTTGCCGCTCGTGATCGGCACAGATGCCGCCGACTTCTCGGCCGGTGCGAACCTCGCGCTGCTGCTCATGGAGGCCGAGGACGACGAGTGGGACGAGCTGGACCGCGTGGTGCGGCGGTTCCAAGCGGCCACCCGAGGCATGCGCCAGGCACAGGTGCCCGTGGTGGTCGCCATCCGCGGCCGAGTATTGGGCGGCGGCGCCGAGATCGCCGTGGCCGGCGATCGCGTGCAGGCCGGCGCCGAGACCTATATGGGGTTCGTCGAGCTCGGCATGGGGCTCATCCCTGCCGGCGGTGGCTCCACCGAGATGGCCCGGCGGGCCGCCGAACGCGATCCCGGCGGTACGTGGGGCGACGCCTTCCCCGCGTTCGCGCAGATCTTCGAGGCGATCGCCACCGCGAAGGTCAGCACGAGCGCGGCCGACGCGCGTCGTCTCGGCCTGCTCCGCCCCGAGGACGGGATCAGCGCCGATCCCGAGCGCGTCCTGGCGGACGCCGTCAGCGTTGCGCGCGCCCTCGCCGAGACCGGTTACCGTCCGCCCCTGGAGCGCCCGATCCGGGTGCTGGGCCGGCGCGGCATCGCCGCCGCGGAGACGCTGACGAACAACCAACTCGCGGGCGGCTACATCAGCGCCTACGACCGTGAGCTGGCGGTGACGCTGGCCCGCGTCATGTGCGGCGGGGACGTGGCGGAGGGGACCGCGGTGGGCGCGGAGCACCTCCTCGACCTCGAGCGCGAGACCTTCCTGCATCTGCTCGGCCAGGCGAAGACCCGCGACCGGATCCGGCACTTCCTCCGGACCGGTAAGCCCCTGCGCAATTGAGGTATCCCGCGATGCGCGATGCTGTGATCGTCAGTGCCGTGCGGACCGCGGTGGGGCGGGCCCCCCGCGGTGCGCTTCGCGAGACCCGTGCCGACGAGCTCGCCGCGACCGCCGTGCGCGAGGCGATCGCCCGTGTCCCGGGCCTCGACCCTGCCGCGGTCGAGGACGTCGTCCTTGGTTGCGCGATGCCAGAGGGCGAACAAGGGCTCAACGCCGCGCGGCCGGTCGCGCTCGCGGCAGGGCTCCCGGTGCATGTCTCGGCGATGGTCGTGAACCGCTTCTGCGCCTCGGGGCTCCAGGCGCTGGCGATCGCGACACAGGCCGTGGCGTCCGGGCAGGCCGAGGTCGTGGTCGCCGGTGGGATGGAGTCGATGAGCGCCGTCCCGATGACGGGTCACCATTTCTCCCCCAACCCCGCCCTCTCCGCCGCGTGGCCCGACGTCTACCTCTCGATGGGGCTCACCGCCGAGGAGGTCGCGCGCCGGTACGGCGTCTCACGCGAGGACCAGGATGCGTGGGCGCTGCGCTCGCACCGGCGGGCCGCCGCCGCCCAGGACGCGGGGCGCTTCGTCGACGAGGTGGTCCCGGTCCCAGCCCGCCGCACCGCCGTGGTCGATGGCCGCCCCACGGTCGAGACGCTGCCGTTCGCCGCCGACGAAGGGATCCGGCGGGATACCGACGAGGCTGCCCTGGCGGCGCTCCGTCCCGCCTTCGCCCGTGCGGGCTCCGTCACCGCCGGCAACAGCTCGCAGATGAGCGACGGCGCCGCGGCGCTCGTCGTGATGAGCGGCGAACGAGCCGCCGCGCTCGGACTCCGGCCGCTCGCCCGACTCGTGGCGTTCGCGACCGTCGGCGTGTCGCCCGAGATCATGGGGATCGGCCCGGTCGAGGCCGTGCCGAAGGCGCTCCGGCAGGCCGGCCTCTCGCTTGCCCAGATGGACCTCGTCGAGCTCAATGAGGCGTTCGCCGCCCAGGTGGTCGCGGTGGTGCGGGCGCTCGGCTTGGACGAGGAGCGGACCAACGTGAACGGCGGGGCGATCGCGCTCGGGCATCCGCTTGGCGCGACCGGCGCGAAGCTCTCGACCCAGGTGATCCACGAACTGGCCCGGCGGGGCGCGCGGTACGGGCTCGTGACGATGTGCGTGGGCGGCGGCCAGGGCGCGGCCGGCATCATCGAGCGGCTCGACGGTGACCCGTTCGAGCAGGCCGCCCGCGCGCGCGAACGGTGGGCCGCGCCGGAATCGGCGGCCCGATCGACCGGACGCGGCGACGAGATAGCGCAAGGGGAGGCAGCGGCATGACCGGGGTGCAGGAACAGACGGCACAGACGGGACGTCCGGCGGTGCCGGGCGGCGCCTTCGTCGTCCGGGCCGCGGAGCAGGACGAAGTCTTCACGCCCGAGCGGCTCGACGAGACCCAGCGCGCGATCCGAGACGCCGTGCGTGAATTCGTCGAGCGGTCGGTGGCGCCGCGGCGCGAGGCGATCGAGGCGCGCGACTACGCGACCCACCGGGCGCTCCTCGCGGAGCTCGGCGCACAGGGTTACCTCGGGGTGGACGTGCCGGAGGCGTACGGCGGCGCCGGGCTCGACAAGGTGACCTCGCTGCTCGTCAGCGAGGGGCTCGCCGAGGCGGGCAGCCTCGCCGTGACGTACGGCGCCCACGTCGGGATTGGGACGCTGCCGCTCGTCTTCTTCGGCACCGACGACCAGCGGCGGCGCTGGCTGCCGGGGCTCGCCGATGGTTCGCTCGTCGCCGCCTACGCGCTCACGGAACCGGGCGCCGGTTCGGACGTCCAGGGGATCCGCACCCGCGCCGACCGCTCCGCGGATGGGTCGCACTACCTGCTGAATGGCACCAAGCAGTTCATCACGAACGCAGGCTTCGCCGACCTCTTCACCGTCTACGCCAAGGTCGACGGCGAACGCATCACGGCATTCCTGGTCCCCCGCGATACCCCCGGGCTGACGGTCGAGGCCGAGGAGCACAAGCTCGGCGTGCGGGGCTCGTCGACCTGCGCGCTGACGCTCGCGGACGCGCGCGTGCCGGCCGAGAACGTCCTCGGCGAGGTCGGTCGGGGACACATCGTCGCCTACAGCGTACTCAACGTCGGCCGCTTCAAGCTCGCCGCGGGCTGTCTCGGCGGCATGCGTCCCGCGATCGACCGGGCGATCGCCTACGCGACCGACCGGCGTCTCTTCGGCCAGCGGCTCCTCGACCTGCCGCTGACGCGCGAGCGGCTCGCCACCATGGCCGAGCGGACGTTCGCCGTGGAGTCGGTCACGTACCGCAACGCGGGGCTGATCGACGCCCTGCTTGCGGGCGCCCACGGCGACCCCGACCGGGCCCGCGGCGCCCTCGAGGAGTACGCGATCGAGTGCTCGATTGCGAAGGTGCTTGCCTCCGACGGGTTGAACGCGGTGATCGACGACCTGCTGCAGCTGATGGGCGGCTACGGCTACATCGAGGACTTTGGCGTGGCCGGCCTCTACCGCGACGCGCGGATCCACCAAATCTGGGAAGGGACCAACGAAGTCAACCGGCTCCTGGTCCCCGGCATGCTGCTCCGCCGGGCGATGCGCGGGCGGCTCGACCTGCTCGGGCCAGCCAAGCGGGCGGCCGATGCGCTGCTGGCGCCTGAAGCACCGGTGGAGGGTGGCGCCCCGCTCGACGAAGAGCTGCGCCAGGTCCGTGCGATGCGGACGGCGCTGCTGATCGCGGCCGGGGCCGCGGTCCAGCGCTACGGCGAGCGGCTCGACGAGGAGCAGGAGGTGCTGTACCGCGTCGCAGACGCCGCGATCGCGCTCTTCGCCGCGGAGTCCGCCGTGCTCCGCGCGCGGGCGTCAGCCGACGCGCTGCAGGCCGGCCTCGCCCGGCTGGTCACGGCACGTTCGATCGCTGCCGTGGAGCACGCCACGGCGGAGGTCGCCACCCGGGTACACGAAGGCGACGACCGACGCATGGTGCTCGCCGGCCTGCGGCGGCTGCTGCGGCGGGAGCCAGTCGACTTCGTGGCGCTGCGGCGCTCGGTGGCCGCGGCACTCGTAGAGCGAGGAGGCTATCGCGTGTAGCGGCCGCGTGCTACGCACCACGGCCGAGCGAGGGGATCAGAGATGGCGACGCTGGCGGCGCGGCCCAGGCCGTGGGTCGCACACTACGACGAGGGGGTCCCGGGTGAGGTCGAGATCCCGGACGTGCCGCTCGATGACCTGCTCCGGCAGGCCGCGCGGCGCTGGCCCTCGGCAGTGGCCCTGACCTTCTACGGGCGGCACACGACCTTCGCGGTGTTGGACCGCCAGGTCGACCGGATGGCGCACGCGCTGCGCGGGCTGGGCGTCCAACCCGGCGACGTGGTCAGCCTGCACCTGCCGACCAGCCCGGCGTTCGTCATCGCCTTTTACGGACTCCTGCGGGCGGGCGCCATGGGCTTGCCCATGAACCCGCTCTACACCCCGCGCGAGATCGGCGAGCTCGTCAAGCTGGGGCGGCCCCGCGTTTCGATCGCGCTGGATCTCGTGGTACCGCGTGTGCGAGCCGCCCGCGCCGAAGCTGGCGTCCCAGGTCCCGTCGTGACGGTCGGGATCGCCGAGCAGCTTCCGTGGCTCAAGGGGCTCCTCTATCCGCTGAAGGCGCGGCGTGAGGGGCGCTGGCACCCGGTCGCGGACACGCCCGAGACCCCGCGGCTGATGCGGCTGCTCGGCGCGGCCTCCGGCGATCCCTTCCCCTCCGTCGCGGCAGCGCAGGACGTGGCGCTGCTGCAGCCGACCGGCGGGACGACCGGCATCCCGAAGGCAGCCATGCTGACGCATCGGAACCTGGTGGCCAACGCCGTCCAGGTCGGCGCCTGGTTCCCCAAGGCGCGCCCCGGCGAGGCGGTCCTGGGCGCCCTGCCGTACTTCCATATCTACGGTATGACGGTCGCGATGAACATGGCGATCCTGCTGGGCCAGCGCCAGGTGCTGCTGCCCCGCCCCGAGACCAGCGAGATGCTCGAGGCGATCCACCGCGAGCGCCCGCGCATGTTCCCCGGTGTACCCGCGATGTACCAGGCGATCTCGGTGCACCCGCGCGCGGCGAAGCTCGATCTGACCTCGATCGACGGCTGCATCAGCGGGGCAGCGCCGCTCCCCGCCGAGGTGCAGCGCCGCTTCGAGGAGGTCACGAAGGGGCGCGTCGTGGAGGGCTATGGACTGTCCGAGGCGAGCCCGGTGACACACTCGAACCCGTTGTACGGCGATCGGCGCAACGGCACGGTCGGCGTGCCGTTTCCCTCGACCGACGCGATGGTGGTCTCGCTCGAGGACGGCCACGAGCTGGGACCGGGCGAGGAGGGCGAGCTGCTCGTGCGCGGGCCTCAGGTCATGAAGGGGTATTACGAGAACCCGGAGGAGACCGCGCTGGTGTTGAGCGCGGACGGCTGGCTGCGTACCGGCGACATCGCGGTCCGCGACGAGGACGGCTTCTTCCGCATCGTCGACCGGAAGAAAGACCTCATCATCGTGGGCGGCATCAATGTCTGGCCGCGTGAGGTCGAGGAGGTGCTGCACGAACACCCGCTGATCGACGACGCGGCGGTGGTCGGCGTCCCGCACGAGCGGTTGGGAGAAGTACCGAAAGCGTTCGTGGTGCCGCGGCCGGGTGCGTTCCTGACCGTCGAGATGGTGGTCGAGCACTGCCGCGCCAACCTCGCCGGCCACAAGGTGCCGCGCCAGGTGGAGTTCGTTACGGAGCTGCCGCGCAGTGGGGTCGGCAAGGTGCTGCGCCGCGAGCTGCGTCGGGCAGGCAGTGGGGGCGGGGCGTCCGCCACGGTGCCGGTGGCGGACGCCCCGGCGCCCGACGGCACGTTGGCCGGCACTTCGGCGCCCGATGCGACCCGCCCGGCCGACGAGACCCGAGCGGCCGATCCTTCGACAGACGACATTCCCGTGGGCGGGCACCCCCACGTGGGCGGGCGCCCGAGTTGACCGCGAGCGGTCGCGGGCGCTAGGCTCGCACGGATGCTTCGACTCGCCCGACCCATCTGTGTCTGGGCGCTGGCGGCTGCCGTCGCGGCGGCGTGCGGCGGGACCCCGGCCCCCACCCAGGCGCCCGCCGGCAGCCAGCCCGCGTCCCCGTCGGGCGCGGCCGTCGGCACGGCCGTGGCGAGCAGCGTGCCGGGCGGATCGGCATCCGGCAACGCCGGGTCGTCTGTCGCGCCGGGGTCCAGTGGACAGCCGGCCCCGTCACCGGCTCTCCCGACACCGCCCGCGTCGCTCTCCGCAGATGCTGCCGCAGGGTGCAGCGGCAACCACGACAACCGCATCTTCTTCGAGGCGATCGCCGGGCAGGTCGCCTGGAGCGTCTACTGCGCGGTCCTCCCGCAGGGCTGGTTCGTCCAGACCGGTTCCTTCTCGCTGCGGGGTGGCGGACAGATGGAGATCACCTACCGGGGGCCCAACGGCGCGCTGCTCTCTCTGCACGAGGGGAACATCTGCACGCAGGGCGCCAGCGCCTGCATGCCGCAGGGCCAGCCGCTGGGGACGACGGCGTTCGGCGACCGGACGGGAACGCTCGTCGCGCTTACCGCAAACGGGGGGTACGCGATTTACGTGGATCCGGGCGCGTCACCGTCCTGGTCGGCGGTGGGGACGGGGCTCGACCAGGCGACCTTCGCCGGGTTCGCGGCGGCGTTGCTGCGCGTGCAGCCCTGACCAGCCGCCTACGCCCGATCGTCCGGCTCGCCGTCGAAGTCGGCGCGGGCGTGCACCTCGGTGAGTGAATCGGTCAGCGGAGGCGGAACCGGCACCCGCACACTGTGCCCTTCCCGCTGCGCTACCCGCCGGGCCGCGCGGGCGGCCACCGTGCGTGGGTCCGCCGCCGCGCGGTTCAGGTAGTAGAAGAAGAAGCTCGAGACGACCGCCGCCACGGGAATCCCGAAGATCGCACCGGCGACGCCCGCCAGCTTGCCACCGACGATCACGGACCCGAGCACCACCAGCGGGTGGATCCCCACGGCGCCCGCCATCAGGCGCGGCTGCACGACGTTCATCACGATCAGCCAGCCGACCGCCATGACGATCAGGGCGGGCACCACCGCGCTGGGCTGCGTGAGGATCGCATCGATCACCGGCGGCGACCACGACACGAACGGTCCGAAGAATGGGATCGCCTGCAGGATCCCGGCGCTGGCCGCCACGACCGGCGTGTACGGCAGCCCCAGCGCGGCCCCCAGCAGCGCCGCCAGCGCGCCGTACAGCAGCCCCATGATCGCCTGTCCCCGCAGGAAGCCGCCGAACGACCGGGAGACGCTGCGCTCGAAGAGCCGGAATTCCTCGGCGTACTGGGGCGGCACCAACCGCACGCCGAAGGCCAGGATGCGGTCGCGGTCGAGCACCATGTAGAGCGACAGGAACAGGATGATCAGCAGATTACCCAGCAGGCCCAGCCCGGCCAGTGCGAACCCCGAGACCGGCGCTGCCACCGACGGCAGGTTGTGCAGGAACGTCTCGACCTCTGCGGCGATGTCGACCTTGATCCCGAGCGCCGCCAGGCGTCCCTGGTTGGCCTGTACGAGCTCGATCAGACGACTCTGCAGCGTCGGCGCGCTCGCGATCAGCCCGGAGATCGAGCCAGCGAACACCTGTGCGGCGTAGATCGTGAGCAGCGACAGCGCCACGAGCAGTAGCCCGTACGTCAGCAGGACCGCCAGCCCGCGCGGCAGCCCGGGGGTGACGCGTTCCAGGGCCGTGGCGACCGGAGAGAGCACGAAGGCGAGCAGCCACGCCAGGAAGAAGACCAGGAGGATGTCGCCAAAGAAGAGCAGGATGTTGGCGAGCAGGCCGATCAGGACCAGCGAGACCGCGAGCGTGCCCAGGACCAACAGCGCGTCGAGCCAGCGTCGCTCCCGCTCGGTGAGCCGCGTTCCCGCCCCGGGCGACTCGGGCACCATGGGATGAGTCTACGACGTGCAGCGCGTGCGCGCGGAACTCCCCGCGAGGACACGCCCGCGTTCACCGCGGGACCGGACCCAGGCCCATCCGGTCGTGGCAGACCGCCATCGTCTCCCGCGCGAGCGGTGCCAGGCGCGCCGCGCCCGCCTGTAGCACCTCTTCGACAAATCCGGGCCGCGCAGCGAGCTCGCGGCGCCGTTCGCGCGCCTCGGCGAAGTACGCGATGATGCGGTCCGCGAGCAGCCGCTTGGTGTCCACGCAGCCGGTCCGCGCGGAGCGCTCGCCCTCCCAGATCGACTCGTACTCGGTCGGACTGAAGAAGCGGTGGAGCTGACAGACGTTGCACACCTCAGGTCGGCCGGGATCGGTGCGCAGGATCCGCTGGGTGTCGGTCACCATGCTCATCACCTGCCGCCGGATCATCTCCGGCTCGGCGAAGATGTCGATCACGTTCCCCAGCGACTTCGACATCTTGTTGACGCCATCGGTGCCCTTCACGATCGGCGCGTCGCTGAAGACCGCCGCCGGTTCCACGAAATAGTCGCCGTACTTGGCGTTCCACGCCCGCACGATCTCCCGGGCGAGCTCCAGGTGCGCGGCCTGGTCCTTGCCGACCGGCACGTATTTCGCGTGGTAGATGGCGATGTCCGCGGCCTGGAGGACCGGATAGGTGAGCAGGCCGTGGTTGATGTCCTGGGGCTGGTTGCGGCGCTTCTCTTTGAAGGAGGGCGTGCGCTCGACCCAGGCGACGGGCACGACCGTGCTGAGGAGCCAGGCGAGCTCGGTGTGTTCCGGTCGGTCCGACTGGCGGAAGAGGACGGCCCGCTCGGGGTCCAGCCCGAGGGCGAGCAGCCCGAGCGCCATCTCATGTGTGTTGCGCCGGATCAGCTCGCCATCGTGGGTGCTGGTCAGCGCATGGTAATCCACGATGCAGTAGATCGCGTCGTGGTGCTCCTGCATCGCGATGTAGCTGCGGAAGGCGCCCAGGTAGTTGCCGACGTGCGGCAGGCCGGAGGGCTGGACGCCACTGAAGACCCGGCTACGGGGCAGTGCTGCGGGATCGACGGGGGCGCTGGTGGGCAGGTCAGGCGTGCTGGTCATTGGCGGCGAGTGTAGCGGAGCCGGCGGGGCCAGGCCGGGCAGTCTGCTCGGCAACGTCGGTGCGGTGGCGCGGGCGACAGGCTTGGCGGCAGGCTCGGCGGCAGGCTCGGCCCGGCAGCCAGATCCGCCGCGGCTGGCGCAAGATGATCGCGCGCTGCGGCGTCCCGCGTGTTGGGTTGGTCTTTCGTCGGCTGCTGTAATAGGGCCCTGATGTTCATCCTGTACGCGCTTGCGGCGGGACTCTTGATGGGCCGACTGCTTGGCGGCCGGCTGGAAAACCTTGGTGCACTCTCGTTCCGCTGGACCTGGGTGGCGATCGCCGGCCTCGCCGCGCAGGTTGCGCTTTTCAGCCCGCCGGTGAACAGCGCCGTCGGGCAGGCCGGCGCCCCGCTCTACGTCGCATCGACCGCCGCGGTGTTTGGGTTCGTGCTCGCCAACCTGCGCGTCTCGGGGATGCCGATCGTGGCGCTGGGCGCGGGGCTGAACCTGCTGGCGATCGCGGTCAACGGCGGCACGATGCCGGCGAGCCGGGCCGCGCTCGAGGCGATCGGGGCGGGTGGGACGGTCGGCTATATCAACAGCCGGGAGCTCGCGGCACCCGCG
>JAKAMV010000890.1 GCA_021812735.1 Chloroflexota bacterium
TCCGATCTGATCCGATCGGCCGCCTCGCCCGCGTTGATCGCAACCACGAACAGCTCACCGCCACAGCCCCGCAGGTGGACGTGTGTCATCCCCCGCGCCGCGACCGTCCGAAACGATCCCTCCGCGCGCAGCGCCGGGTGCGCCCTGCGGAGCGCAATCACGCGCCGGACGAACCCGCGCAGATCCGCGTCCCAGCTCGAACGGTTCCAGGAGAAGGCGCGCCGGCAGTCGGGATCCGCGCGCCCTTCCATCCCGATCTCGTCGCCATAGTAGATGCACGGGGCGCCCGGGAGCGTCATCTGCAGCAGCATCGCCAGCCGCAGCGCCGCCCGGTCGCCGCCGGCCATGCTGACGAAGCGGGGCGTGTCGTGGCTGTCGAGGAGATTGAGCTGCGCGGCGACGACGGCCGGGTCGTAGGCCGTCAACGTCCGCCGGAGCCGTTCCGCGAAGCCCGCCGCGTCGAGGGGCGCGACCGTGCGTGACAGCTCCGCCTGCTGCGCGATCGTCGCGCGGTCGAGGTGCCGCCCGGCCGCGAAACCAAGCACCGCCTCGAGGAGCGGGTAGTTCATCAGTGCGTCGAAGCGGTCGCCCTGCAGCCACGCCGGCGCCTCGTGCCAGATCTCGCCCACCAGGTACGCGTCGGGGTTGATGGCCCGCACGCGCCGGCGGAACTCGCGCCAGAAGTCGGGATCGTCGATCTCCTCGGGCACGTCGAGACGCCATCCGTCGATGCCGAACCGGGTCCAGTGTTCCGCGACCCCGAGCAGGTACTCGCGGGCGTGCGGGTTGGCGATGTTCCACTTGGGCAGCGCGGGGTGGTCCCACCACGCCCGGTAGCCGAGCTGGCGAAGCGACACCGCGCCCGCCATGTGCTCCTCGACCGACCCGCCCGCCTCGAGTGCACGTCGCTCGTCGGCGGTCGGGTACGCACGCACCGGTCGGCCTGCGTCAAGGCCGGCCTGGTCGAACATGAACCAGTCGCGGTACGGGGATGCGGCGCCGTTCTCCAGCACGTGGTGGAATGGCCAGCAGCCACGGCCGGCGTGGTTGAAGACGCCGTCGAGCACCACGCGCATGCCGCGCGCATGGCAGGCGTCGAGCAGCTCCCGCAGCGCGTCGGTGCCGCCCAGCAGTGGGTCGACCGCCAGGTAGTCGTAGGCATGGTAGCGGTGGTTCGACGCGGACTGGAAGACGGGCGTCAGGTAGAGGGCGGTGATCCCGAGCTCCTGCAGATCGTCGAGGTGTTCGGTGATCCCACGCAGGTCGCCGCCTTTGAAGCCGTGTCGGGTGGGCGGCGCCGACCATGGTTCGAGTGGTCCAGGTTTGACGACGCGCGCGCTCGCCGCGAATCGGTCGGGAAAGATCTGGTAGAAGACGGCGTCCCGGACCCAAGCGGGCGTATCGATCGTCATCGGGACTGCCTGGCGCCGAGACGCACTAGCCCTTCACGCCGCCGATCGCCAGGCCCGAGACGATGTAGCGCTGCAGGAAGAGATAGACGACGGAGACGGGCAGCGCGACCAGGATCGAGAACGCGGCGAATTGCGACCAGGGCGTGGTCCCGTACTGGCCGACCATCCCGTTCAGCGCCATCGCCAGCGTGAAGTTCTCGGGGTGATCCAGGAACTGCCACGAGAAATAGAACTCGGTCCAGCCGGCAATGAAACCAAAGAACGCCGTCACCGCCAGCACCGGTGTCGAGAGCGGGAGGATCACGTGCCAGAACGCCTGGAACTTACTGGCACCGTCCACGGCGGCCGCCTCCTCGAGGTCCCGCGGGATCGTGTCGATGTAGCCCTTCATGTTCCAGATCGCGAACGGCAACTGTCCGGAGGTGACGGCCAGTGCCACCCCGAAGAGCGAATCACGCAGGTTGAACGTGCCGATCTGAACCTTGCTCAGCATGACGTAGAGGGGGGCCAGCGTCGCCACGGCGGGCAGCATCAGCACGGCGAGGACGGCGATCATGAGCGCCTCGCGTCCGCGGAACGCCATGCGCGAGAAAGCGTACGCAGCCAATACGCCCAGTCCGACGCTCGCCACAGCGATGATCCCGGCGATGAACAGGCTGTTGGCCGCCAACTGCGGGAAGGAGACCGGGTTCTCAGTCGGCTGCTTGATCACCTGCGCGAACGCGGCGAGCGACGCGCCGGGCGGGATCAAGTCCAGCCCATCCGGCCGTGCAATGTTGCGCGGGTCGATTGCCATGCTGACGATCCACATGATCGGGAAGAGCACCGTTAGGGCGATGAAGAGGCAGACGAGCTGAAGGAGGAGCTGCCGTCTCAACGGTAGCTTGCGGTGCCCGCCGGTCGCCGCCACGGCAACGGGCCGCGTGGCCGTCCTTGGAACAGCGGCGAACCCCGTGGTCATGACCGGCTCCTCGCGAGGGATCGGGTCTCGGCAGGAGGCCGGCCTCCGCCTTGGGCTGGTCGCCGCGGGCGTGAAGCGGGACGGCCCGGGCGCAAAGCTGGGCAGCTGCTGCGCAAAGCTGGGCAGCTGCTGCGCGAGGCGGGTCGGCGGTCACGCATCGAACTGCGCCGTCGCTTTCGCCACTCGGTTGGTCACGAGCGTGATCGCCAGCAGGATGAAGAACTGGAAGACCGCGAACGCGGCGGCCACGCCATAGAGCTGCTGCTCGTTCACCAGGCGGTAGGCCGTGGTGACCAGCAGCTCCGTCTGCCCGAATGGACCGCCTCCCGACATGAAGTAGGAGAG
>JAKAMV010000208.1 GCA_021812735.1 Chloroflexota bacterium
TCCTCGCGCCGCGGCCCGCCACGGACGGCCGCCCCGAAGCCCGCGCGTCGGGCTGACCGTGCGGATCGCCCGCGGCCTGGGCCGCCTGCACGCGTCCGAGCACCCCGCCTTCGTCGTGGTCGGCGTGTTCGACGGGCTGCACCTCGGGCACCAGTACCTGCTCAACAACCTCGTCGAGCAGGCCGCCGCACGGGACGCCCGGCCCATGGTCCTCACGTTCGACCACCATCCCGACGAGCTCATCACCGGGTCTGCGCCGCCGCTGCTGTGCGACCCGGACGAGCGCTTCGCGCGCATGGAGGCGGCCGGCGTCGAGACCGTGGTGGTGGTCCACTTCGACCAGAGGATGCGCGAGACGAGCTACGACGCCTTCGTGGCGCAGCTGGCCGCCCGCGGGCCGCTGGCCGGCTTCCTGATGACCCCGGACGCCGCGTTCGGCTACCAGCGCGGCGGGACGCCCGAATCGCTCGCCGCACTCGGTCGGGAGCAGGCGTTCGACGTCGTCGTGATCCCGCCGTTCGAGCTGGACGGCCGACCCGTCCGGAGCACCGAGGTGCGCGCGTCGATCGCCGCCGGGGACCTGGACCTGGCGACGGCGCTGCTCGGCCGGCTTCACACCGTGGTGGGCGAGGCCGCTCCGAGCGGGCAGGGGAGCGCCATCGGCTTCGCGCTGCCGGTTGCCCTGCTGCCGGACGGCCGCTGGGAGGCCATGGTGGAGACCGACGACGTCGGCGAGTTCGCGATCGTCGAGCTGCGGGGCGGCCATCTCCAGGTGCCAGGCGCGGATCGAACTGGCCGGACCAGGGTGTCGTTCCTGCGTCGCGCGCCGGGCGGCGCCTGAGCGCCGGGCGGCGCGCCCAGGACGTGTCGCGGGCCGGGTGGTGGGCCAGAACCCGGACCGCCCGGACACCGGGCGCCTACCCGCACGGCGTGCCGAACTCGGCAGGGACACCAGCGCACAGATCCGCCCTCTGGACCCAGCCCGCGTCGAGGACGGCCTTGAGGCTGCTCTGCGTCACGACGGTGGGCTCGAGCAGGACCGACGTGTCGCTCGACACCGCGCCCGGCAGCGGGGACGGGCTCGCCGCGGGGAGGCGGCCGCGCTCCCGGCACAGCCTGAGGGCGGCAGCGCCAGCCGCCGCACCGAGCCTGCGCGGGTCGGGCCACGTGTCGACCACCTGCGTGCCCAGGGCGACGCGGCGGAGGCCGTCCAGATCAGCCCCGGCGCCCGCGACCGCCACGCCCGGCCTCGCGCCAGCGGGAAGGGCGGCCACCACCCCGCCGGCCAGCGCGTCGTTCTCGGCCAGCACAGCGGTCGGGCCGTCACCGGCCGCGAGGATCTGGCGCATCTCGCCCTGGGCGGCGGCCGGGTCCCAGTCGGGCGTGTAGACCTCGCCGACGACCCGGACGGACGCCGGCGGCGCGCCGGCCGGCGGGATGCCGGCGTCCGTGTAGCCCTGGCGGATCTGGTCGGCAACCGGGTCGTCCTGCGCCCCCTTGATGATCGCGAGCGCCGTTGGCGCCGCAGCCTTGAGCAGGGCCGCGGCCTGGACACGGCCGGCGGCGACGTTGTCGTAGGCGATCCGGACGGTGCCCGGAACGTCGGCCGGCGCCTCGTACACGATGACCCCGAGGGCCGCCCGCTGGGCGGCCGCGACGTCGGCCCGCAGGGCGGTGTCGCTCCCCGGTGACGCGACGATGACCACCTGGGCGCCCTCGGCGGCCAGCGACGCGATGTCGCCCAGCTGGGCCTGGGCGGACGACCTGGCATCGGACGCGATGTACCTGGCACCGCCGGCGTCGAGGGCGGCCTTGATGGCGGGCTCGTCCCACATCGCCCACCGCGCGGCGCGGTAGTCGAACCAGGCGACGCCGACCGTGCAGCCTGGCGGCGTCGAGACCGCAGCGTCGGGGCCGCGCGCGGCGTTCTGGGTCGCGGACGCCGAGGGCGAGGAGGCGGGCGCAACGTGGCCGCAGGCGCCGACGGTTGACGCGATGGCGACGGCGAGGGCAAGGCGAAGCGGGCTCGTGGACCGGCCGAGGCCCACGAGCCCGTATCTGCGCCGCGGCCCGATCGCGCCGCGCCCGGGACCGTCCGCGGTCAGGCCCGCGCCAAGCTTCCGGAGGACCGCCGCGAGAGCGAGTCCACGCTCACGGCGGCCAGCAGGACCAGCCCCGTGATCATGAGCTGCCATTGGATGTCGAGGCCCAGCAGGTAGAGCCCGTTGTAGATGGCGCCGATGACCAGGCCCCCGAGCACCCCGTGGATGGCCCGGCCACGGCCGCCCGACAGGCTGGTGCCGCCGATGACCGCCGCGGCCACCGCGTAGAGGACGAGCTGGCCGCCGTTGATGTTGGTGTTCATCGCGCCCTGCTGGGAGAGGTAGATGATGCCGGCCACGCCGGATGTCGCGGAGCAGAGCACGAAGGCGAGGGTCCGGACGCGCGCCACGCTGATCCCGGCCCGCCTGGCGGCCTCGGGGTTGCCGCCGACGGCGTAGATGTGGCGGCCGAACTGCGACCGCTCGAGCAGCACCGTCCACGCGGCCAGCACGGCGAGCACGAGGGGCACCACCCAGGGAACGCCGATGATGGGCAGGATGACGCCGCGATTGATGTTGCAGATCGCGACGACGGCGACGCCCGCGATGGCGACGAAGGCGATCTTGGCGACGGTCAGGCCGACCGGCGAGGCGACGAGGCCGCTCCGTCGCCGGCCCGCGTCGCGGAGCCACAGGATCGCGCCGAGCAGGACGGCGATGACCACCAGCCCCGCCCAGCTGATCGCCGGGTCGATGTAGCTGTAGACGATGCCGTAGAGTGCCTGCTGGTTGCCCAGCACGCTGGACGAGATCCCGACGCTGCCAGCCGTGCCCAGGATCTGGATCATGACCCCGAACCAGATCAGGTAGCCCGCCAGGGTCACGATGAACGCCGGCATCCGGAGGCGGGTGATGATGGTGCCCTGGAACCACCCGATCACGGCCGCCACGAGCACGCCGGCGACCATCGCGAGCGGCCACGGCCAGTCCCAGCCGGGCTGGACGAGCTGGCCCGTGACGATGCCGCCGATGGCGGCCACGTACCCGATCGACAGGTCGATCTCGCCCAGCAGGAGGACGAACCCCTCGCCGATCGCGAGGACCATGAACACGGCGCTCTGGTCGAACAGGTTGACGAGGTTCGCGGGCGTCAGGAAGACGTGGTTGGGGCTGACCACGGCGAAGATCAGCGTGACCGACACGAGCGCGAAGATGACCGGCAGCACGCCGGCGTCGCCACCGCGCACGCGCGCCCACCAGGCGCTCAGGTACTGGCTCAGAGAACCGGCGACGATCTCGGGCGGAACGATGTCGACCTTCGCGGCGGTGAGGTCCGCTGCCTCAGGCGCAGGCGCGGCGTCAGACCCGGCGCCACCCTGGGAGTCGATCCCGGACATCGGCTAGTTCCTCCCGCCAGCGGCGGACTGCCCGTTGACAGCCCGGCTGGACACGCCCGTCGTCATGTAGTCCACGACGCTCTGGCGGTCGAATGCGCTGACCTTGTCCTGGGCGACCATGCGCCCGAGCCGTAGCACCGCGATCCGGTCGGCCACCTCGAACACGTCGTTGAGGTTGTGCGAGATGACCATCACGGCGAGGCCGTGGTCCTTGAGGCGCAGGATGAGGTCGAGCACCATTCGCGTCTGGGCGACGCCGAGGGCCGCGGTTGGCTCGTCGAGCATGACCAGCTTGGAGTTCCACATGACCGCCTTGGCGACGGCCACCGCCTGGCGCTGGCCGCCCGACAGGGTCGCCACCGGCTGGCGGATCGAGCGCACGGTGGTCACCCGGAGGCTCGCGAGGGTCTCCTTCGCGGCGCGCTCCATCGAGTCCTCGTCGAGCAGGCCCCGGTGCAGGCGCTCGCGGCCGAGGAACATGTTCTGGACGATGTCGAGGTTGTCCGCGAGCGCGAGGTCCTGGTAGACGGTCTCGATCCCCAGCGCCGCGGAGTCCTTCGGGTTGCGGATGTGGACCCGGTGGCCCTCCCACCAGACCTCGCCCTCGTCCACCTGGTGGATGCCGGCGATCGACTTGGTGAGGACCGACTTGCCGGCGCCGTTGTCGCCGCACAGGGCGGTCACCTGACCCTTGGGCAGGTCGAGGTCGACGCCATAGAGCGCCTGGACGGCGCCGAAGCGCTTGCTGATGCCGCGCAGCCGGAGCAGGGGCTCCTGGCCGGGCGACCCTCGAGTGCCCGGTCCGCCGGGATGGGCCGTCTGGTTGGGATTCGGCTGTGACATCACGTCCATCCCATCCTCCTGCGCGATGCCCGTGGCGCGGGCGCGTGGATGGACGCCCGCGCGAGGCGCGGGCGCCCATCGTCAGACTCCGGCGGAGCGGCCTACTGGATGCCGGCCGCGGTGCAGACGGACTGACCCACTGCGGTGCAGAGGTCGGACACGGACACGAACTTGTCCTTGATGACCGTCGACTCCATGTTCGCCGCGTTCACCCACATCGGGGTGAGCAGGAGCGCCGGCTCGGTGGTCGCCGGGTTCTTGGGGTCGGTGGTGGTGCCGTTGAGGAGGGAGGCCGGCGGGGTCTGGCCCGCGCGCAGGTAGGTGGCCAGGGCCACGGCGGCCTGGGCCTCGAGGTAGATCGGCTTGTAGACGGAGCCGCACTGCCAGCCCTGGAGCACGTACTCCATGCCCTGGAGCGTGGCGTCCTGGCCGGTGGTGGGGATCTTCTTGGCGGGCACTCCGGCGGCCTTGAGGGCCGTGATCACCGCGCCGGCGAGGCCGTCGTTGGCCTCGATCGTGGCGTTGATGTCCTTGTGCGCCGTGAACGCCTGCTGGAAGATGGCGCCGCCCTTGGCGTTGTCCCAGCCGGGGGCGATCTGCTCGCCGACGAGCGTCATGCCCTGGCTGTTGGTCGTGCCGGCCTTGACCTGCGCGACAGCCTGGCCCCAGACCACGGAGTTGTAGCCCTTGGCGAAGTCGATCGCGTTCGGGTCGGTGTCCTGGCCGCCGTCGACCGTGAACACCTTCGGGCTCTTGACGCCCCAGTCGGTGACGCACTGCATGAAGCCCTGGCCGATCAGCTTGCCGACCTGCACGTTGTCGAAGCTGACGTAGTACGTGGTGGACCCCTGGAAGGTGGCCCGGTCGTAGCTGATCATCGGGATGCCGGCCGCAGCGGCGGCGGCCTGGATCTGGTTGCCGGTCGTGCTGTCGATCGGGTCGACGAGCAGGACCTTGGCACCAGCGGTGATCGCAGCCTGGGCGAGGGCCAGCTCAGTGGTCGTCGTGCCCGCCGCGTTCTGGATCGAGTAGTCAGACGACGCGTAGCCGGCCGCGTCGAAGGCCTGCTTGAGGTACGGCTGGTCGTATGCCGTGTACCGGGCCGACGAGGTCGTGTCCGGGAGGATGACCGCGACGCTGCCGGTGCCCGCGTCGTGGATGCTCTTGAGCTGGGCCATCGCCGAGAAGCTGGCGTCGAACGACGCCGGGGTCAGGTTGGCCGTGGCGGCCGACGCGGACGGGGCCGTGGACGCGGAGGCGGACGGCGCCGCGGATGCGGTGGCCGGGGCCGTGGACGGGACCGCCGTCGGGGCCGCCGTCGGCGACGGGGTCGCCGAGCTGCCCGAGCATGCCGCCGTGAGCACCATGACGGCGCCAGCGGCCGCTGCGAACTTGCGGATGTTCATGCGCTGGGACTCCTCCTGCAACTGACGGCCTGCGGACATCGCAGGCCTGTCACGCTCTTGCGTGCACCTTCAACACCGCCGCACAGGCTACTGCGGATGCTCCTCTCGGTCTTCCAGCCCCCATTGAGAGGTTGGTCGTGCGGCGGGTGCGGTTGCCATTTCAGGCGCTCGCCAGCTGGACGAGCGCGCCCCGGGACCCCAGCCGGGTCGCCGGGTCTGCGAGAACCGGCTCGAGCGCGACCTCCGCCGCTCCGAGGAGCGGCGCATCGACGCCGAGCGTGGCCGGCACGACGCGCACCATGGCGCGGGGGGCCGGCAGCGAGTGGCGTTCAAGCTCGTCCCAGATCACCTGCCTCGCGTACGGGTGGAGGCGGCCGAAGACGCCGCCGAGCACCACCATCCTGGGGTTGAAGGTGTTGACGAGTCCGCCCAGGCCGACGCCCAGCGTCCGGGCCGTCGCCTCGATCGCCTGCAGCGCCGCCGTGTCGCCGGCATCGGCCGCGGCGAACAGCCTGTCGAGGCCCTCGGTGCCGGCGTCGCGCGGCAGCCCGGCGCGCGCGAGGAGGGCGCCGCCGCCGATCTGGGTCTCCCAGCAGCCCACGGAGCCGCATCGACAGGTGGTGCCGTCCGCGGTGACCGGGAAGTGCCCGATCTCGCCGGCATACCCGGCGGCACCCGCGAGCGGGCGGCCGTCGACGAGGATCCCGCTGCCGACGCCCGCCTCGCCGTGGACGTAGATGACGTCGTCGACGCCGATCGCCGCGCCGCGACGGTGCTCCGCGAGCACGCCGAGGTCGGCTTCGTTGCGCACGACCACCGCGACGTGCCAGCCGAGCCGGGTCGTCAGCAGCGCACCGAGCGGCACGCCGGACCAGCCGAGGTTCGGGGCCGTCTCGACCAGGCCGTCACGGCTGCGCACGACCCCGGCGACTGCGACGCCGACCGAGACCACCGCCCCCCCGTCGGGTCGGCCGCCAGGCAGGCGGTCGAGCAGGGTCACGAGGTCGTCGACGATGGCGTTGACGCCGTCGTGCCCTCGCGGCCGGTCCGCCCGGGCCACGCCGAGGACGACGCCGCCCAGCCCGACGATGGCGGCCGACAGCGAATCCACGCCGATCGAGAAGGCGACGGCGATCGCGGCGCCGGGCACGAGGCTGACCTCTGGGGAGGGACGGCCCGGGCGGCCGTGGCGCACCGCCCGGTCCTCGGTTGCGAGACCGGCGGCCGTCAACTCCCCGACGAGCACGCGGATGGCGCTGCGCGTCAGGCCCGTGTGGGCGACCAGGTCCGAGCGAGACTGCCGACCGCTCTCGTGGAGCGTGCGGACGATGGCGCTCAGGTTGGCGCGCCGGACCGTCTCACTGCGCTGGCCGAGGTCGCGCCGGGTCGATCGCACCGAGTTTGTGTTCCTCCCGCTCAAATCTTGTCAGGCTTACGCCTCGCGGCGTGGCCTGTCAAGTCGCGCCCTCGGACGGGCAGGCCGGGGATCGCGGCGGCGGCCGCGGGCGGGGCGCGATGCGCCAGGGCGAGACCAGGCTGGACTTGTGCGATCTCTGACCGGCCTGCTATCCTCCGCCGGTCGAAGAAGTAGACACTTATTAGCCACGCCATCGTTCGTGTCGGAGGATCGAGTGCCGCTCGCGCGGGAACAGAAGCAAGAGGTCATCGCCGAGTACGCCGTCAAGGACGGCGACACGGGCTCGCCCGAGGTCCAGATCGCGCTCCTCACCGAGCGGATCCGGGACCTCAACGAGCACCTCCGCCGCTTCCCGAAGGACAACCATTCGCGCCGCGGCCTCCTCAAGCTCGTGGGTCAGCGTCGGCGCCTGCTCGCGTACCTGATCAAGAAGGACGCCACGCGCTACCGAGCCGTCATCGGCTCGCTCGGACTCCGCCGCTAGGCAACGCCGCCTCGACCCCGGGCTCAGCCCGGGGTCGTTCGTTCGCCGGCGTTCACCGGCGCGGCCAGCTCGGCCCACCCGCCCAGGGACCCTCTCCTGGCTCGACGACCAAGGAGGTCGCACGACCGTGCCCACGCCCACCACGCTCGAGATCGAGCTCGGAGGCCGAACCCTCACGCTCGAGACCGGCAAGCTCGCCGGGCTCGCCGGCGGTGCCGTCACCGTCCGCTACGGCGACTCGCTCGTCCTCGGCACCGCCAACCGCTCGGACCCGCGCCCGGGTCTCGACTTCTTCCCGCTCACCGTGGACTTCGAGGAGCGGATGTACGCCGCGGGCAAGATCCCGGGCGGCTTCATCAAGCGCGAGGGCCGCAGCTCCGAGCAGGCGATCCTCGCCGCCCGCCTCACCGACCGGCCGATCCGCCCGCTGTTCCCCGAGGGGTACAAGGACGACGTCCAGATCGTGATCACCGTCATGTCGACGGACCAGGAGAACGACCCGGACATCCTGGGCACCATCGCCGCGTCCGCGGCGCTCACGATCAGCGAGATCCCGTTCCTCGGCCCCGTCGGGGCGGTCCGGATCGGCCGGATCAACGGCGAGTTCGTGATCAACCCCACGATCAGCCAGCTGGCCGAGTCCGAGCTCGACCTCGTGGTCTCCGGCACCCGCGACGCCATCATGATGGTCGAGGCGGGCGTCAAGATCCTGCCCGAGGACGTGATGGCCGAGGCCATCCTGTTCGGCCACCGTGCCCTGCAGCCGATCGTCGAGGTCCAGGAGAAGCTGCGCGAGCTCGTCGGCAAGCCGAAGCGCGTCCCGTACCTCGAGCCGCAGACCGACTCGGTGCTCGCCTTCGTGGAGCGCGCGAGGGCCGCTGGCGAGTTCGTGGTCGTCGACGTCGAGACCACCGGCACCGACCCGAAGTCCGCTGACCTTGTCGAGGTGGCCGCCGTCCGCGTCAAGGGCGGCAAGGTCGTCGACGAGTTCTCGACCTTCGTCAACCCCGGCCGGCCGATCGTCGGCCGCCAGATGCACGGCATCACCGACGCGGACGTCAAGGGCGCCCCGCGTCCGGCTGACGCCGCGCGCAAGGTGCTCGACTTCGTGGGCGACGCGCCGCTCGTCGGCCACTCCGTCGGTTTCGACATCGCGTTCATCGAGGAGGCCCTGGGCGACGGCACCCGCGTCAAGCCCGGCAGCTACCTCGACACGTTCGTGGTCGCCCGCGAGGGGTACCCGGACCTCGAGAACTACAAGCTCGGCACGCTCGCGTCGTTCTTCGGCGTCGACCTCGCCCAGGCGCACCGCGCCCTGCCGGATGCCAAGGCCACGGCCGAGCTGCTGCTGTGGTTCGCCAACGACCTGCCCGGCCGTCTCGAGACCTTGGGCAAGGAGATCGCGGACGCCATCCGCGCCGTCAAGGCCGACCCGGCCCAGTCCGCCCGCCTGCTCGAGTCGGCGCGCCGCAACGCGCGGGTGTCGAAGGGGCTGTTCAGCCTCGTCCAGAAGAAGACCGTGCGCAAGCTCATTCTGGGCGAGGGCCTGCGCATGGACGGCCGTGCCCTCGACGAGATCCGCCCGATCTCGGTCGAGGCGGGCCTCCTGCCGCGCACGCACGGCTCGGGGCTGTTCACCCGTGGCCAGACCCAGGCGCTGACCGTCGCCACGCTCGGCCCGTCGTCGGACGTCCAGCGGATCGACACGATCAGCCCGGAGACCGAGAAGCGCTACCTCCACCACTACAACTTCCCGCCCTACAGCACCGGCGAGAACAAGCCGATGCGCGGCCCGTCGCGGCGCGACATCGGCCACGGCAACCTCGCGGAGCGCGCGCTGGTTCCGGTCCTGCCCAGCCAGGAGGAGTTCCCGTACGTCATCCGCCTCGTGTCCGAGGTGGTCTCGTCCAACGGCTCGACCTCCATGGCGTCCACCTGCGGCAGCACCCTCGCCCTGATGGACGCGGGCGTGCCGATCAAGGCGCCGGTCGCCGGCGCGGCGATGGGCCTGGTGCTCGACGCGGAGACGGGCAACTTCGTGGTCCTGACCGACATCCTCGGCAAGGAGGATGCCTTCGGCGACATGGACTTCAAGGTGACCGGGACCGCCGAGGGCATCACCGCCCTCCAGATGGACATCAAGGTCAAGGGGATCGACGAGCGGGTCATCCGCGAGGGCCTCCGCAAGGCGCTCACGGCCCGCCTGTTCATCCTGGACAAGATGACGGCCGTCCTGCCGGCCGCCCGCGAGCAGATGAGCGACTTCGCGCCGCGCATCATCACGATCAAGATCAACCCCGAGAAGATCCGCGACATCATCGGCAAGGGCGGCTCGATGATCCGCAAGATCCAGGAGGAGACCGGCACCGAGATCAACGTCGAGGACGACGGCTCCGTGGAGATCGCGGCCGTGTCCGGCGAGAACTCGCGCAAGGCGATCCAGTGGATCGAGAGCCTCACCCGCGAGGTCGAGGTGGGGTCGCTGTACCTGGGCAAGGTCACCCGGCTGATGAACTTCGGCGCCTTCGTCGAGATCCTGCCGGGCAAGGAGGGCCTCGTCCGGATCGGCGAGCTCGCCGACTACCACGTGCCGTCCGTCGAGGACGTCGTGTCGGTCGGCGACGAGGTCATGGTGGTGGTCACCGAGATCGACCGCCAGGGCCGCGTCAACCTCTCCCGCAAGGCCGCGATGCAGCGCCACCTGGCGAAGTAGCCTCGCGCGCCACCAGCGCAAGCGCAACGGGCCCGGCGGCGACGCCGGGCCCTTCGATTCGGGCCAACTGCGGACACGGCCCTGGTCGTCGCGGACGCCCGCGCAGGCGTCTACTCTGCCGCGGCCGGATCACCAAGGACCGCGACCGGCGAGCGCGCACGGGCGCGAGGTCGCATCCCAGACGCGTTAGCGCCGGGGGTGGCAGGTCACGCGGCCGAGCGGGCGTCTGGGTCCATGTCGCGGCTGTCGCAGCCGCAGGCCTGCGCGAGGACGCCGACGAGGACGATGAGCAGGAAGGGGAGCAGAAGTTCCATGACCCGAATCTTCGTGACCTTGGTTGATAAGAGCAAGCGCCTATGATCAAATAAAACATCATGACTGCTAATCAAGTCGCACGCCCGCCCGGGACTCAGGACGCCGCGCCAAGCGTGCTCTCGGACGCGTTCTCGGACCTCAGCCTGCGCCAGCTGCTCTCCTTCCGCGCGGTCGCCGAGCAGGGGTCGTTCCACGGGGCGGCCGACGTCCTCGACTACACCCAGTCGGCGGTCAGCCAGCACGTGGCGGCGCTGGAGACGTCGCTCGGTGTGCGCCTGTTCGACCGGGGAAGGGGGCGCCGCACGGTCGCGCTCACGGAGGCCGGCGAGCTCCTCATGCGCCATGTGGGCCCGATCGCCGATCGCCTCCAGGCCGCGCGGGCGGACCTCGAGTCCTATGCGCGGGGCGAGATCGGCACCCTCCGCGTGGGCGTCTACCAGAGCGTCGGGGCTCGCGCCCTGCCCGCGATCATCGGCCGTTTCGGGCGCGAGTGGCCCCACATCGACGTGCGACTGACCGAGGTCCTGAGCGACGAGGGCGGCCTCGAGCTCGTGGCGGCGGGGGTGCTGGACCTCGCGTTCGGCGTGCTGCCGTTCGCGCCGGGGCCGTTCGAGGGCGTGGAGTTGCTGCGCGACCGCTTCGTGCTTGTGGTCCGGGCCGACTCGCCGCTGGCCGGTCTGGCCGAGCCGCCGCAGCTCGAACTGATCGCCCAGCAGAAGCTGATCGGCTTCCGCTCCTGCCGGAGCACGCGCTGGGCCGAGGAGCGGCTGCGCGAGACCGGGCGCGAGCCGGAGTTCGTCCTGCGCTCGGAGGACAACGGCATCGTGCAGGGGATGGCGGCCGCGGGCCTCGGCGTCGCCCTCGTCCCGCTGCTGGCCGTGGACGCCGATGACCCCGCGGTGCGCGTGGTCCCGACCAACCTCGAGCCGCGCCGGATCGCCCTCGGCTGGCACCGCGACCGGTACCGCTCGCCGGCCACCCTGGCGTTCATCGAGATCGCGCGCGAGGTGTGCGCCAAGATCGCCGCGGAGATCGGCGCAGAGCCCGCGCAGGATGTCTGAGGGGTCGGGTCGGACGGGGGTCCGAAGGGGGCCCGCTGGTATACTCCACGCGTGCCCGACAACCCGCAGCTAGAAGGTCGGACCGTGCCCGGAGCCACCCCCGCCAAGCTCACCGTCGCCGTCGTCGGCGCCACCGGCGCCGTGGGCCGCACCATGACCAAGGTGCTGCTCGAGAAGCAGTTCCCGATGACCGAGCTCCGCCTGCTCGCGTCGGAGCGCTCGGCCGGCAA
>JAKAMV010000209.1 GCA_021812735.1 Chloroflexota bacterium
AGACAGCGAGGCGACCATCGCAACGAGGGCCCCGCCGAGGCCGCCCGCGATCGCTGCCGCCGCGCCGCCGCCCGGCGTGGGCTCCCCTGATGCCAGAGCTGAGATGAACTGGTCGACCGTCTGGTCCCGGAAGCGTTCGTTCGTATCCACGTGCCGATTGTAGGGAGCCGACCTCCATGGCAGTCGGGCCGTTCGGCCGGGACGCGCCCGCGAGAGCGCGTTGAGTGGCCCGCGGGGCGAGCGCTGTTGGTGCCCGCCCCGCAGTCGGCTTTGGGGGTCCGCGAGGAGGAGTCTCGGCCCCCGCGTGTGGTGCGCGGCCTCACGCCGCCTGGGCGAGCCCGTCCAGCGCCTCGATCGTCCAGCGGCGCGAGCGGTGGGCGAACATGAGTGCGAGGCGGAGGCTGGGCGTGTCGACCTCGAACACGGTGCGCGGCCCGGTGATCGCCGGGTAGGCGCGCCGCTCGTCGCGGACGGCGACGAGCCGCGTGACGGGGAGGCGCTCTTGGCCCCAGGTGATCTCCCGGGGCAGGCCATTGAACCGACCGGTGCGCACCTGGACCTGGACCGGTGCGACGCGAACCATCGCCATCGTGCTGTCTCCTTTGACTTCGGCGGGGTCGTCGCCACCCGGGGGCACGTCCGGATGCGAACGGATGTTCATTTGAGTCGAACACTAGACCGAACAGGCGTTCGATGTCAAGCGTCGTCGAGGGCATCCTCGTCGAGGTCCGCGACAGCTTCGGTGTCACGGTCCACGGGCGGCCGGCGTGAGTCCGGATCCTGTTCCTCCACGTGGACCGGCTTCATCGGGTCCCGCTCGAACGGCTCCGGCACGTGCGTCCGCACCAGTCGTGCCCTGGTCACCGCCCGGCTCCCGTACTTGGAGCGGATCCGATCGAGCGCCTCGGCTGCCGCGTGGCGGCGGGGGTCCTCGGCCGCGTCGAACAAGGCCAGCTGTTCGCGGTCGCGGAAGTTGGACGCCGTCACGCCCACCAGCCGGATCCTCTGCCCGTGCAGCTCGCGCCGCAGCAGGCTGACCGCAGCCTCGTAGATCGGTTCCGTGAGGTCGGCCGGCGTCTCGAGGCTGGTCTGGCGGGTGATCGTCCGGAAGGCCGAGTCGCGCAGCTTGAGCGTGATCGTGACCGCGCGGATGCCCGACGCGCGCAGCCGCCCGGCCACGCCGTCGGCCATGCCCAGCAGTGTCCGCTCGATCGCCTCCCGGTCGGCCGTGTCGCGGTCGAAGGTGTGCTCGTGGCCGATCGACTTGGCCGGCTCGCCGCCCGCGACTGGGTCCGGGTCCACGCCGTGCGCCCTGGCCACGAGGGACGCCCCGTGCTTGCCCAGCCGGCGCTCGAGGGCGTCGGGCGGCAGCGCCGCGAGGTCGCCGATCGTCCGGACGCCGAACTCCGCCAGCGCCGCCGCCGTCTTCTCGCCCACGCCCCACAGGCGCGAGATCGCCAGCGGCGCCAAGAACGCGGCCTCCTCGCCGGGCGGCACCACCACGAGCCCGTCGGGCTTGCGCAGGTCCGACGCCACCTTGGCCACCAGCTTGGTCGCGGCCACGCCCACCGAGACCGTCAGGGTCACCTCGTCGTGGACGGCGGCCTTGATCGTCCGCGCGATCGCCTCGCCGTCGCCGAACAGCGCGCGCGAGGCGGTGACGTCGAGGAATGCCTCGTCGATCGAGACCGGCTGCACCTGGGGGGTGAACCGGCGCAGGATCGCCATCACCTTGCGGCTCTCCGACTGGTACTTGCGCCCGTCCACCGGCAGGAAGATCCCCTGCGGGCACAGGCGCCCCGCGGTCCGCAGCGGCATTGCGGAGTGAACGCCGAACTTGCGCGCCTCGTAGCTCGCAGTGCTGACCACCCCGCGCTGGTCGGGGCCGCCGCCGCCGACGATCACGGGCTTGCCCCGCAACTCCGGGTGGTCTCGCTGCTCCACGGCCGCGAAGAACGCGTCCAGGTCCACGTGCAGGATCGTGCGGCTGCTCACGCCCGCGATTCTCCGCCCGACCGTGACGCCGGCGTGTCACG
Organism: Chloroflexota bacterium; assembly: GCA_021812735.1. The sequence goes on from JAKAMV010000209.1 coordinate 2,037, forward strand.
AGACGGACACCGCGGCCGGATCAGCTGCGCCGGGCCCGGGACCGAACGCTCAGCTCGCGTCGACCTCCAGCCGCGTCGCGGCCCGCGCTCCGCTGATGGCCGCGTCAATGGCGTCGAGTCGGGGCGCCTCCACGGGCGCCACGAGCCGTCGTGCCGACCCGTCGGCCGTGGTCTCAGAACGCCCAGTGGCCGATCACGAACAGCGTGGTGCACAGCCCGAGCAGCAGGGTGGAGGCCGCGACGACCGCTGCGCCGCCAGCCCTCCGGGATGCTGCGCCAACGGCGAGGAACACCGGGAACACGCCGAGCGCGTAGCGCGGCACGCTGATGGGCCAGCTGAGCGAGGCGAACGAGACCAGGCTGATGGCCGCGTACACCGCGTAGCTCGGTCGGGCGTGGCGGCTCGCGAGGCTCCACACCGTGGCGCCGGCCAGGGCCAGGAAGGCGAGGAGGGGCGCGAGGTAGACCGTCGCCCAGAACTCCCCGAGCGGGTACGACGTGAGGCCCGACCACAGGCCGCCCAGGGCCTGCCAGGGCATCACGTTCACGATCTGGAACCTGTCGCGCTGGACCCCGACGAAGTAGAGCGGGCTCCCAAACCACAGGTAGTTGACGGCCAGGTAGCCGACCAGACCGAACGCGATCACGAGGACCCATCCGAAGTCGAGCTGGGTCGCTGTTCACCAACGCGGGGGGCGTAGCGGACTCGCTCCACAGCCTCACCATCTGGACCCAGACGTCAGGCGCGACGCAAGTCTCCGCGCCCCTGACCTACGTCGGCTGGATGGGGCAGGAGGAGCTGCGAGTAGGCGAGGAGCAGCCCGGTGGCCCAGGCCGCGGCGAAGATCGCGAACCGGCTTCGTCCCTCCCACGCGACCCATGCGGAGCCGGCGAGGCCGAATCACGAGGATCGGGGAACCAGCCCGTTGAGGATGAGCCAGGGCGTCTTGTAGCCGATCAGCGCGTGGCGGCGCCGGTGAACGGGCGCGATGCGGGGGGCGCGCCGGGGTCATACCAGTAGGTGGCGACGGCGCCCCCGAGCGCGGCCACGACGAGGACCGCGAGCGCGGAGATCACCGCGCTCGCCTTCGGGAGCCCAACGCCGAGGGTTGGGCGGCGCGATCAGCCCTTGGGCTCGACGACAATCGTGACCTCGGGTGTCATGCCCGAGAGCACCTTGACGGCCACCTTGTACGTGCCCAGCGACTTGATCGGGCTGTCGAGCTCGATCTTGTGCTTGTCCACCACGATCCCGCGGCGGCCGAGCGCCTCCGCGATGTCCTGGTTGTTGATGGAGCCGTAGAGCTTGCCGCCCTCGCCCACCTTCACGCCCATCGTGAGCGTGGTGGAGGCGATACGAGTTGCCGCGATCTCGGCCTCCTCGCGCTCGCGCTTCCGCTTCTCCTCGCGCGACGCGATGTCGTGCTGATACGCGCGGAAGGCGCCACCGGACGCAGACACGGCGAGCTTCTGCGGGATGAGGAAGTTCTGGGCGTACCCGTCCGCGACGTTCTTCATCTCGCCCGACTTGCCGAGCTTCGCGACGTCCTTCGTCAGGATCACCTTCACGCGATCGAACCCTCCTAGTTGTTGATCCAGCCTCGGAGCCGCGGCCCGAGCTGACTGTGGCGCAGGGCATCCCCTGCGAACGACACGGCGTCCGGCAGGCGGCGAACGATACGCCGCAACGGCGCCGGCGTGAAGCGCCGGATGCGCCGGACATCCTCCTCGAACGCCCGGCGGTCCACGCTGAGCGCCTCGAGCTTCTCGTCCAGGACGTCGTCCGGGACGCCGTCGAGGAACAGGTCGATGGCGAGCACCACCACGATCAGGTCGTCGAGCCCGCCGATCACCGGCAGGTCGTCGGGGACCAGGTCGCGCCCCACCACGAGATAGCCGGCCGCCGCCGCCAGTGCCGCCTTGCGGGGCATCGGCGTGCGGTCGTCGAGAAGCAGGTCCACAAGCAGCCGACCGTACTGCGGGGCCCGACTGGCGATCGGCAGCAGAGCCGCCCAGCCGAGCAGGCGTTGCACGCCCACGCGCCCCCTGTCGCCTGATCGACGGTCCCGCCGGGTCTCGCGGTCCGCCCGCGACGCTCGAGCCACCCTGCTCCTCACACGCACCCGACGGCGCCGCAGCGCGGAGCCGGGGAGCAGGAATGGTAGCACCCGGGTCCGGTCCCACACGCGCGCGCGGTTTGCGCGGGGAGGCGATGTCGCGCGGGGAGGCGATGGTCGCCGCTGCGCCCTCCGACGGACTCGTTCGCAGTTGACATCGAACGTCCGTTCGGTATAGTAGGCGCAACTCGAAGGAGAGCACCGTGACCCGTCACGACGCCGAACGCAAGCGCAAGATCCTGGATGTGATCGCGGGCACAATTCGTGCCCGCGGGTTCCCGCCGTCCGTCCGCGAGATCGCCAAGGCGGTCGGCCTGGCATCCACCTCTGCGGTGCACCACCACCTCCAGATCCTCGAGAAGGAGGGTTACCTGGAGCGCGGCGCAGCCCAGTCGCGCGCCATCCGCCTGACGCCCACCGCGGCACTGATGCTGGGCCTCTCGAGCGAGCTGACCCCGCAGGCGATGCCCAGTGAGTCGTTCGCCCTGCCCGTGATCGGTGAGATCGCCGCCGGCGGTCCCATCGAGGCGTACCAAGACGCGTCGGAGACGCTCGCCGTGCCGGACGTGCTGGCGGCCGGTGGGGACGCCTACGTCCTTCGCGTGCGCGGAGACTCAATGATCGAGGCGCACATCGCGGACGGCGACTATGTGGTGATCCGCCCGCAGGAGACCGCCAGAGACGGCGACATCGTCGTGGCCCAGGTGGAGGAGAACGCGGTCACCCTCAAGCGCTTCTTCCGAGAGAAGGACCGCGTCCGCCTGCAGCCCGCGAACCAGAACTACGCGCCGCAGTTCTACCCGTCGGTGCGCATCCAGGGGAAGCTGATCGGCGTCATCCGCCGCCTGGACTGACCCGCCGATCGAGGCCAGCGACAGCCGGCGTCCATTGCGGCGGGGCGTCACTGAGCCGATGCGCGGCATCGCGCGGCTGCGGTCTTGCCAGCGGGCGCCCGGGAGCCTCTGGAGCTGCGCCTGCGCCCGCCCGGCGGGCGCTCCGGCGCGCGGCCGGCGAAGTCGGCGCCCCTCGCAAATGCATGCGCCCGCCCGGCGGGCACTCCGGCGCATGTGCCCGTGCAGCGGGCGCTCCGGCGCGCAGCCGGGCCCCGCACGCCAGATTCTGCCTGCGCCCAGTGCACGACCTGCCCGTCCAGAGGTCACGTGCAATGCAGTGCCCGCCTGGCGGGCAACGCTCCTGGGGGTCGACGGCGCGGGCGGCGCGGGCGGCGCCCGCGATGCGGGGCGTGTCGACGGCGCGGGCGTGCGGCGTGGTGCCAGTGCATGCGACGCGCCTGCGTGCATCAGCCGCTCGTCCACAATTGCGTCCACAGGCTGGCGTGTTTCGCGCCGAGCGTCGGGGATAAGACCCTAGGCGTGGCGCAGCCCCCGCCGTGACACTCAACCTGTCATTCCCACCGCCCAGACTCAGGACCGCATGATCGACCGACTCCCTCCGCAGTCCATCGAGGCGGAGCAGTCCGTGCTCGGCGCGGTTCTGATCGACCGCGACGCCATCATCGAGATCGCGGACTTCCTCAAGCCAGAGGACTTCTACCGGCAGGCGCATTCGCGGGTCTACGCCGCCATGCTGGACCTCTCGGAGCGGCGGGAGCCCATCGACATCGTGACCGTGTCCGAGGCGCTCGAGCGGAGCGGCGACCTGGAGTCCATCGGCGGCCGCGCCTACCTCGCCACGCTCTCGAACCAGACGCCCACCGCAGTCCACGCCGCCCAGTACGCGCGGATCGTTGAGCGCAAGGCGGTGCTCCGAAACCTGATCGGCGCGGCCGGCAAGATCGCCGGGATCGGCTACGAGGACCCGGCAGAGATCGGCGAGGCCATCGACCGCGCAGAGGCGGAGCTGTACGCGGTCAGCGAGCGGCGCGTGTCGGTCGGCTTCTCGGTGCTGCGCAGCCTGCTCCACGACGCGTACGACCGGCTGGACTACCTGCACGCCCACCGCGGCGAGATCAGCGGCGTCCGCACGGGCTTCGCCAACCTGGACCAACTCACCACGGGCCTCCAGAGGAGCGACTTGGTGATCCTCGCGGCGCGTCCGTCGGTGGGCAAGACGAGCTTCGCCCTCAACATCGCCGAGCACGCCGCGGTGCGCGACAAGATGAGCGTGGGCGTCTTCAGCCTCGAGATGAGCAAGGAGCAGCTGGTGCTCCGTCTGCTCTCGTCCGTCTCGGGGATCGACTCGCAGCGCCTTCGGACGGGCTTCCTCGAGGAGCTGGACTTCGCGCGCATCGCGCCCGCGATGAACGCCCTGTCCGAGGCGCCCATCTACATCGATGACACGCCCAACATCTCCACCATGGAGCTGCGGACCAAGGCGCGCCGCCTCCAGGCCGAGGCCGGGCTCGACCTCGTCATCGTGGACTACCTGCAGCTCATGCAGTCGTCGTCGACCAGCAAGGACGCCAACCGCGTTCAGGAGGTGTCGGAGATCTCGCGCGCGCTCAAGGCGCTGGCTCGCGAGCTCAAGGTGCCCGTCGTCGCGCTCAGCCAGCTGTCACGCCAGCCCGAGATGCGCGAATCCAAGGAGCCGCGCCTGTCGGACCTGCGCGAGTCGGGGTCGATCGAGCAGGACGCAGACCTCGTCATGTTCCTGTACCGCGAGCGGGAGCGGGGCTCGGACGACCAGCAGACCGAGGGCGAGGTCGTGAAGCTCAAGCTCGCCAAGCACCGCAACGGCCCCACCGGCGAGATCGACCTGTGGTTCAAGAAGGCGCAGACGCGATTCGTCAACTACGCGGGCGACCGGTACGAGGCGGTCGGCTGAACGGCGTTGCCAGGCCGTCTCGCCCAGCTGACTCCGCGCCGCGCACTGCCGTCCAGCGCCGCCATCTCCAGCCGCACTACCAACCGGCCGAGCCTAGCGCCCCGGAGGGCCCCTCTCGACGGCCCAGGACGGCACTCGACGCTTGACAGGCGCGCGTATCGTCCGCTCCAAACGGGGGGAGCCAGCCCGCATGCCGTCGCGCCGAGCGCCGCCGAAAACCCCGTGCGCTCGCCCCCGCCGCCGGCCCGGACCAACGGCTGACCAGGGAGGGAGCGAGGGTGTTCGAGGATCGGTCCCTGACGTGTCGCGACTGTCGCGAGGCCTTCGTGTTCTCGTCAGGCGAGCAGGCATTCTTCGCGAGCAAGGGCCTGACCAACGACCCGCAGCGCTGCCCGAGCTGCCGGGCCGCGGCCAAGCGCGCCCGCACGGCGGCGCCGTCGGGCGGACGCGAGTACCACGCCGCGGTATGCAACGGGTGCGGCGGTCAGGCGATGGTGCCGTTCATGCCGCGCAATGACCGCCCTGTCTACTGCAGCACCTGCTTCGACCGGGTGCGGGCGGAGGCGACCCAGGCCCAGGTCTGACCCCCGGAGCACGCTCCTGCTCGGCCGCCTATGCTCAGCGGCGCCGAGAGGAGGAGCTTCGTGGGCGTCATCATCATCCGCGAGATGGTCGGTACCAGTTCCCGTTCGTGGAGCGACGCGGCGCGCCAGGCCGTGGCCACCGCGTCCAAGACCGTGCGCAACATCCGGACGATCGAGGTCGTGAAGTCGAGCGCGAAGGTCGAGGACGGCGAGATCGTCGAGTACCAGGTGGAGCTCAAGCTGGGCTTCGAGTACGAGGGCTGACGGCGGCGACCTCGAAGGCCACGCCCGGGGCGCGATGCAGCGCGAGCCGAGCGCCAGATAAGCCCCCGTTGAGCCGATGTCGGCACCATGCCGACCATGCCCACCACCACCGGCGGCTCGACGCGGAATCGAGGGCGGCGCCTGCCCGGAGACACCCGGACTCCTCCGCTCGAGGTTGACGCTCCGGTCTCGCAATCCGTATCGTCAACGCTCACCGACGGACCTGCGGCCGCGCCCAACCACCCCTGGTTCGCTCCGTCGATGCCGCATGGGCACGAAGGGCATGAGCTGGTGGCGGTTGGTCCGGGCCTGGCCGTGCCGTCGCTGCTGTTCGGCTCCCTTGCATTCCGGCCGGTGAACCCACTCCCGGTCCGTGCCGCCAAGATTCAGGGGCCCCTGCAGCGGTCGGACACACTGTCGCGGCCCCGGCTGAACGGCTGGCTGGAGCGCGCAGCCCGCGGGCGGCTCGCGATCATCATGGGCGACGCGGGCTTCGGCAAGACGACACTCCTCGCGGACTGGTCGGCCCGGACCCGCCGGAGGGCATCCTGGTACCGGCTGGAACACGACGACCGGGACTGGCTGACCTTCATCCGTCACCTTGTCGCCGCCGGCCGCGAGGTGGACGAGGGCTTCGCGCCGGACACGTACCGGCTGCTGTGCCAGCTGGGACCGGGCGGGCCCACGCAGGCGGATCTGACCACGTCGCTGGCGCGCGAGATGGCGGCCTTCGGTGCCGGCCAGCCGCACGGCTTCTCGGTGATCCTCGACGACTACTACGCCATCGAGCGGAGCGAGGAGACGGATCCGGTGGTCGCCGGGCTGCTCGAGGCGACCGGCCCGGGCTTCTCCCTGATCCTCGCCACCCGAAACGAGCCCGCGCTGCCGGCCGTCCGGCTCCGCGGCCGCAACGCCGTCCAACGGCTTGAGGACAACCAGCTCCGCTTCGACGTTCCTGAGACCGAGGCGCTGTTCGACGAGGCGTACCGCATCCCACTCGAACACGACGTGGCGGTCGAGCTCGTCGCCCGCACCGAGGGTTGGGCCGCCCTCCTCAGCCTGGTCCGAACCCGCCTGGAGGAACGCCCCGACCCCGATCCGCGCGCCCTCGTGGCCCAGCTGAGCGCGACCCAAGGCGATCTCTACGACTTCCTCGCCGACGAAGTCCTTGATGACCTCCCACCCCATCTTCAGGAGTTTCTATCGAGGCTGTCCGTTCTTGCGGAGGTGAACCCGCGCACCATCCAACTCGTCGATGATCGCGAGCAGTCCATGCTTGTCCGCGACCTGGCTGATGCCGAAAGGCTGGCGCTCCTGTCGCGCCAGGGCACAGGGACATCGTGGCGGTTCCACCCGCTCGTGCGGGACTTCTTTGCCGGGAGCCTCGAGGCGAGGATTGGGATCGAGGAGCTGCGCCGTCAGCATCGTCGTATCGCCGAGGCGATCGAGCCAGTGGACTGGCTTGCCGCGGCCAAGCACTTTCGGGCTGCCAACGAGCCCGTGGCTGCGGCTCGTGTTGTCGATGAGGCCGTGCCGACGATCATCGCTTCGGGCATGTTTGAGGCTGTGTCACCCCTTCTCGACGGCACGGCGGGCCCCATCGATCGTGCGGGCGCGCTGATACTGAGATCGAGGATCGAGTTCGCGAGAGGCAACTTCAGACGAGCTGTTGCTCTTGCGGAAGAAGCCGCGGCAAAGGCCGAAGGGTCGCTGGCAGGCACTGCGCAACTCAATATCGCCGCTCTTGAGGGTGTCGCAGGCTATCCGGAGCACGCCATTGAGCGAGCCGAGTCAGCCCTCCGGGGAAGACTTGCAGAGGCTGAACGCAGGGTGGCCGAGGCGTCCCTCCTGCTTCGGGCCACTCAGGTTGATGGCGACCTCGCTGCGGTGGCAGATGCGCTGCGCGAACTCGCCAATCAACAGGAGTTCTCAGGGCTGCGCCGCTACGCAGCAATCTCGCAGGTCAACCTCGCGAATGTGCTCAATTGGCTTGGCGATCCTTTTGGCGCTATCAAGGCGGCGGTGCGCGCCGAGGCAGGCTTTGGCGACGCGACGGGAAGTGTCGAGAAGATAGCCGCGATGACCGCCAGGGCAACGGCCCTGACCCAGGTCCGCAAGGTCGACGAGGCGGATCTTGTCCTCCGAAACGCCGAGTTGTCGCGCTCGCCACTCGGCCGGATCGAGATAGATCTCGAGCGGGCAGCGCTCGAGGCCAGCTACGGGTCTGCGACCCGTAGCCAATCGGCGATCGAGCGAATTGACCCGGTCAACCTGCCGACGGCCTATCTAGGGCTCCGGGATCTGGTGGCAGGAGCCATCGCCCTGCGCACCGGGGACGCGCAAAGCGCCTGCGAGCTCGGCAAGAGCAGCCAGCAGCACGGCGTCCGCGATGTGGCGGGCAAGTTCAGGACCGACCTACTGCTGATGCGGGCGAACCTTGCATGCGGCAAGAACGTCGCCGAGGAAGGCGACAACTTGGCCCGCCTTGCAGATTCCCTCGGCTCGCGACCCGCCATGGCAATAGCGGCAGTCATGCGTGGACTTGCCATCTCCGAGCGAGTCGGCACCGAGATCTCGTCGCTGGACGCAGATCAGCTTCACGTCCTATCAATCGTGGCCGAGGAATTGAGCCAGCGACTGGCGGACCTGACGCCCGCGGCAGCAGCCGCCGTTCAGGAGGAGGCGTCGGCACGAACAACGCGATGGGCATCTGCACTTCATCTTGCGATCGCGTCAGGGGGACCGTCTCGGCGAGCAGCAGCAGAACTCCTGTCACAGATCGGCGACGCGCAGGACGCCTCCTACCTGCGGTCTTGTGCCCGTTCCGTGAAGACCCTGCGCGAGCCAGCCGCAGCCGCGGTGCGGCGCTGTGCCCCCAGGGCGTTGCTGCGCGACCTTGGCGTCGTGGGACTTGAGCTTGGGGGGCGCCCTGCTGAGCGGACTTCGCGTCGCAAGGCCTTGGCCCTGCTTTGCTTCTTGGCCTCCAGAAGCCGACAGGCAGCCACAAAGGACGAAGCACTAGAGGCGCTCTGGCCAGACTACAGCCCCGAGATGGGGTTGAATTCCCTGCATCAGGCGATCTACTACGTTCGGAGGATCTTCGATCCGGAGTTTAGGGAGGGGATCAGTGCGGGATATCTGACCTTCGACGGGGAGATCCTCACCCTCGATGCGGATCTGGTCAACAGCGAGAGTCGACGGTGCTGGCATCTGCTGAGGTCCACGGGTGCGCACGATCTCGAGGCAACCGAGGCGATCCTTGGCTTGTACGAGGGGCGTTTCGCCATTGACTTCATGTACGAGGAGTGGGCGACGGATTACCGCGAGACCCTCCACGCTGCCGTTCTCGGTCGGACGGAGGCATCAATCGCGGCCTGCCTCTCGTCAAGCGATCCCGAGCGGGCCATCCGAATTGCCACGGCGATGCTTGCGGTCGACTCCTGCGCGGATGCGATCGAACTTGGGCTGTTGCGTGCCTACAAAGCGGCTGGCAGACATGCCGCGGCCGGCGAGCAGTACGCGCACTACGCCACCGCCCTTCGCCAGATGCTCGGCGTCGAACCCCCAACCTATGAGGACATCTAGCCCGAACTTCCAGCGCTCAACGGGCAGATCTGAACGTGAAACGGTCCCGCGCTGCCGCGGCGTTCTGACTGCACGCTGACGGGAGAGACCCCGATCAGCTCGAAGGCGCGGGCCTGGAGCGGGGTGGGCTCGGCGAGGAGCTCGAACGCGGCGGCCTCGCCGGCCCCCGAGGGCACCACCCGGTTGCGGGTGAGCGTGCCGAGCTCGGCGAGCAGCGTGCCGAAGCTGTGCACCGGGAAGCCCTCGGGTGTGCGGTGCTCCTGCTCCTTGGCGAGCGCTCCGTCCGAACGCCCCGGCGGCAGGACCGGATCGACCCGCGCCGGGGGCGCCGCGTCGCGATAGAGCAAGGGGGCCCAGGCGGCTTCGAGGTGCCAGCGCACGTAGGCGGCGAGGAAGCACAGGAAGAGGTGGGCCCGCACGCGGTCTTCGCGGTAGTGGAAGATCGGCCGCACCAGCAGATCCTCGCCCTTGAGGGCGCGGAAGTCGCGCTCGACCGCGGAGAGGCGCTTGTAGGTCTCGACCACGGCCGGCGCGTCG
>JAKAMV010000210.1 GCA_021812735.1 Chloroflexota bacterium
TCGACCGGGGGCTCGTCGAGGCGGCGCTCGCCGCGGACCTGCCATTCATGCCGGGCGCGTTCAGCCCGACGGAAATCGCTGCCGCATGGGCGGCCGGTGCCACGTTCGTGAAGTTGTTCCCGGCGTCGGCAGTCGGTCCGGCGTTCGTGCGGGAACTGCGTGGCCCGATGCCGGGGATCGAGCTGATCCCCACCGGCGGGGTCGATGCCTCCAACGCCGCTGCGTTCCTCGACGCCGGGGCGGCGGCGGTCGGGATCGGCGGCGCGCTCACCCGGGCCGACCCCGCGTCGCGCCGAGCGCTCGTCCGGTCGCTCGCCAGTGAGGGCCGCTGATGGGCGCGCGGTTCGACGGCCGAACGATCCTCGTCACCGGCTCGACCGGGATGGCCGCCTCGGCGGCCCGGGCTCTCGCCGTCGAGGGCGGCACGGTGTTCATCGCCTCGCGCACCGCGGAACACGCCCGTGAACTCGCCGAATCGATCCAGGCGGAGGGGGGACGCTGTGCCTGGCTCGCCGCCGACCTGGCGCGCGAGGGCGAGGCCGATCGGGCGGTCGACGCCTGCCTCGAGGCGTTCGGGCAGCTCGACGCGGTCTACAACGTGGCCGGGATCAGCGGTCGCCGGTACGGTGACGGGCCGCTCCACGAGGCAACCATCGAAGGCTGGGAAGCGGTCCTGCGGACGAACGCGACGAGCCTCTTTCTGGTCAGCCGCGCCGCCATCCGCCGGATGCTCGAGCGACCCGCCGATGCGCGGGGCAGGCGCGGGGCAATCCTCAATATGTCGAGCGTGCTTGCCCGCCATCCGGCACCGGGCTACTTCGCGACCCACGCGTACGCGGCCAGCAAGGGCGCGATCGAGGGGCTCACCCGGGCCGCCGCCGCGTACTATGCGCCGCACGGGATCCGGATCAACGCCATCGCGCCGGGCCTCGTCGCGACTCCGATGAGCCGCCGGGCGCAGGACGACGCGGCGATCGTCGACTACCTGCGTGGCAAGCAGCCGCTGGCGGCCGGGGTCATGGCGGCCGACGCTGTGACGAGGGCCGCACTCTTCCTCCTCTCGGACGAGGCCGCGATGATCACCGGCCAGGTCCTCGACGTCGACGGCGGCTGGGGCGTCAGTGAGCCGCTGGGGGTCGAGGCCACCCGGCGGCCGTAGCGTCGGTGCGGCCGCGGATCATGCGCCCGCCACGACGCGATCGACGAAATCGCCGCTGACCGGATCCTTCAGGATGAGCTTATGGCGCCCATCGGGGAGGGTCTCGCGCTTGATGACGATCAGCCCCTCGTGCGTTTCGGGCTGGGGCGCGATCCGCGGCGTCACGCCAGCCCGCCACTCGAGCTCGATCGGCGCCCAGCCGCCGCTCTTCGCCGAGCGATATGCGGCGTCCATGATCGCATTGACGACGTAGCCGTCGTAGAACGTCTCCTGTGGATCGCGACCGGCCTCGATGGCGCTGAACATGTCGGTGAACATGTCCACGTAGCCGAGCTCCGAGACCTCGTCGCCGACCGGAAAGAGCCAGCCCTGCTCGGTCTCCGCTTTCTCCGCCACGTAGCCGGCGCCGCCGCTGGCACTGAACATCTCGAACCCCGTGCGGAGGAAGTGGTTCAGCCAGATCGTGCCGTGGGTGCCGGCCACCTCGTCACGGAGATCCATGCCGCCGCGGAACGTCCAACTGACCTCGAACTGGCCAATGGCGCCTGACTCGAACCGGATGAGGGCGATCGCGTTGTCCTCGTCGGCGATCGGATGGACGAGCGTGTCGGTGTGACAGATCACCTCGACCGGTCGGTTGCCCTTGCCCACGAAGTTGCGGATGATCTCGATGCAGTGGCAGCCGAGGTCGACGATCGCGCCGCCGCCGGTCAGCCGGCCATCCCAGAACCAGGCCGAGTGCGGCCCCGGGTGGGCTTCTCTGGAACGCACCCAGGTGACCTCCCCAATCGCGCCGCTGCGTACCGCCCGGACCGCCTTGAGGGACTTGGGCGTGTAGCACAGGTCTTCGAGGTAGCCTGCGAAGACGCCGGCGTTCTCGACCAGGGCCAGCATCCTGCGCGCCTCCTCGGCGTTTCGGCCGAGCGGTTTCGTGCACAAGACCGCCTTGCGGGCGTCCGCGGCGATCGCGACGGCCTGCTCGTGCAGGAAGTTCGGCAGGCCGATCACGACGACGTCGGTCTCGGGGTGGCGGATCGCTGCCTCGAGGTCCGTGGTGGCCTCCGGGATCGCCCACCGTTCGCCGAATGCCCGGCCGCGTCCCTCGCTCCGTGAATAGACGACCCGGACGCGGTCACGGCTCCGCTGGCCGTGGAGGGTCATCGTGTAGAAGTCGCCGATCAGCCCGGTACCAAGCAACGTAATCGAGTGGTGCTGCATCTCTTCCACCTCCCCTGTCTGCCGCCTGACCGAACCATGGGCTGCGCTGGCAGACGTCCTCAATCGTTCCCGGCCGCGTCCGCGTCGGCCGGCGCCGGCAGCTCGACGTCGAAACGGACGTCCAGCGCGTACCGGTCGGCCGGATACCGCGACTCGGTGGCCTCGATCCGCCGACCGTGGCTGTCGAGGATCACGCGCCGCTCGACGAGGAGCGGGTCGCCACGCCGAGTCTCGAGCAGCCGTGCGTCCTCGTGCGTGGCCGCTTCGGCGCCGATGGTCGAGATACCCCTGCGGAGCAGGAAGCCGGCCGCTGCGAGGGCCGCGTGGAGCGAGCCGTGTTCGAGGTCCGCACCCATCACGGCCGGGGCGCAGCGCCGGTCGAGGACGGCGGTTTCGATCGCGATCGGTTCGCCGTCGGCCAAGCGGAGGCGACGAAGCAGCACCACCGGTTCTCCCTGGCGCAGCCCAAGACGGGTCGCCTCCTCAGGGGTCGAGGGCCGGATCTCGCGGGCGAGGATGCGCGACGAGGGGACTCGACCGCGCCGCTCCATCTCTCGCGAGAAGGTCATCAGGCGATCCGCCCGGCGGTGCGCAGGTGGCTCCGCGACGAAGCTGCCGCGACCGGGTCGCCGGACCACGAGGCCCTCGTCGGCCAGTCGCTGCATCGCGTTGCGAGCGGTCATCCGGCTGACCCCGAACTCGCGGCACAGCTCGGTGTCGGACGGTAATGGATCCCCTGGCTGAAGTCTGGCGATCCGCTCGCGCAGTGCCTGCTCGATCCGACGGTAGCTGGGGGCATAGCGGGTAAGGGTCACGGCACCCCCTCCCCCACGGGCGCGGGACGCAAGGTGCATTCCGCTCCGTACAGCGCCGCGCCGATCGCTCCCGCCCAGTAGCCGAGCTCCGCGACCACCAGCTCGACCCGGTCGAGGGCTGTGGTGCGGACACGCTGGCGGAGCTCGTCACGCAGCGGGTTCAGCAGCAGATCCCCAGCGTTGGCGACGCCCCCTCCGAGTACGATCACGTCCGGGGTCAGGACCGTGATCATGCTGGCGATCCCGATGCCCAGGTACCGCCCCACCTGTTGCAGGCCGGCGCGTGCCCGTTGGTCCCCTTCCCTCGCGCGGCGCACGGCGGTCTCGACGTCGGGCGTGCCGCAGGCCAGCGCGATCTGGTCGGCTCGCGTGTAGGCCTCGAGGCAGCCCCGGTTCCCGCAATGACAGAACGGACCGTCGGGGTCGATCGTCTGGTGCCCGATCTCCCCCGCCGTCCCGTCGTGCCCGAAGTAGAGGCGGCCGTCGATGGCGAGGCCACCACCGACCCCGGTACCGAGGGTGAGCCCGATCGCGTTGAGAGCGCCGCGCGCCGCGCCCAGGCGCAGTTCCGCGAGCATGAAGGCGCGCGCGTCGTTGATGAGCCTGGCGGGCGCGTCGAGGGCCGCGGCGACCGGATCGGCCACCACGGTCCCGGCCCAGTCGACGGGGATGTTGGGGGTGAAACGGATCGTGCCAGCCACCCCGTCGTACACACCTGGGACGCCGATGCCGGCGCTGGCGATCTCTGGCCAGCGGAGCGCCGCCTCGCGGGCACACGCAACGAGTTGCGCGACGAGGCCCGCGGCGCCGCCGTCGAGTCGCGTGGGCTCGGAGCCGGTGTCGAGCTGGCGCCACGTGTCAGCGCCGCGCTCGAGCACCGCCCACTTGAGTCGTGTGCCGCCCAGGTCGAGCCCTAGGTGGCGCGCGCTGGCGGCCGAACGGATCCGGCCAGCCGCCTGCGCGTCGCGCTCCTCCATGGGATCGGGTTCCACGTCTTCTCCCTCGCTCACCCGCGCCGCCCTACTCGTTGACGACCCGGGTGTACGCGGCGGCGACCCCGAGGATGATGGCGCCGTACAGCACCTGGCGGAACGGCTCCGGCGCGTCGATGATGGTGAGCAGACTCACCAGCACCGTCAGGATGAGGGCGCCGACGATGCTGCCGCCGTAGCCGCCACGCCCACCAAAGATCGAGGTGCCCCCGATCACGACGGCGGCGATGGAAGGCAGCAGGAACGAGTTCCCCAGATCGATCGTCGCGGTGCTCGTCAGGCCGGCCAAGTCGATCCCGGCGATCCCAGCGAGCAGGCCCGAGAGCACGTAGTCGACCACGAGGACCTCCCACACGCGCACCCCCGCGAGCCTGGCGGCGGTCGGGTTGTCGCCCACCGCGTAGAGGAGCCGTCCGTACCCGGACCGGCGCAACCCCCAGATCACCAGCGCGGCGATCGGGACCCACAGCACCAGGCTGTTCGGAATGAAGCCGAGGGAGGTCCCGGAACCGACGGCCGTCACGAAGCCCGGGACGGCCGCGGCACTCGCCACGGCCAGCACCTGGTAGACGGTCAGGAACCCGGCGACGACGAGGCTCATCCCCAGGGTCATGATGAGCGGCTGCACCCGCAGCACTCCAACGCCGATCCCGTTCACGAGCCCGACCGCCGCGGCGATGCCAAGCCCGAAGAAGACCGCCCGCGCGTCGCCCTGGGCGGTGGCTTGGCTCGCCATGACGTAACCAGCGGCCGTGGCGACGGCGGCCACCGACAGGTCGATCCCGCCGGTCAGCATCACGAGCGTCTGGCCGGCGGCCAAGATCCCCAACGGGGCGGCATAGAGCAACGTACTGGAGATCCAGTTGAGCGAGACCATCCCCGGGCGAATGACGTCCAGCAGGGCCACCAGCGCGACCAACAAGATGAGCAGCGAGATGATCGTTTGCTCGCGTGCGCGCCGGCGCCAGTCCTGCGCCCACCGAACCATCGTGGCGCTCGGGCTGGGTGCGGGTTTGGTCGCGCTCATGCGCCGCTCCTCCGCAGGCTGATGAGGCCGGCCGCCATCACGACCAACACCATGATCGCGCCCTGGATCACCTGGCCGAAGTTGGGGTCTGCCCCCAGGAAGAGCAGGTCGGTCGGGATGATCGTCAGGATGTAGGCTGCGGCCAACGGCGCCAGCATGCCACCGCGGCCGCCGGCGAGGCTGACGCCGCCCAGCACGACGGCGGCGACACCGCTCAGGGTGTAGTAGGTACCGGCGAGCGGCGAGCCGATCCCAGTGGTCATGGTCAGTGCCAGACCTCCCGCGGCAGCGAAGAGACCGCAGACGGTGTAACTGACGATCTTCGCCCGGGCGACATCGACGCCGCTCCTGAAGGCGGCGAGGGCGTCGCTCCCGACCGCGTAGAGCGAGAGTCCCAGCCTGGTCCGCTGCAGCGGATACCAGATCAACCCAACGCTCAGCACGAGCACCACCAGTGCGTTGGGCACCCACTCGGTCAAGAAACGGCCGCTGGCCAGTGCCTGGAACTCCGGTGGAGCACCGCCGCCTGGGTGCGGAAGGACCAAGAGCGCCACGCCACCCCACACGAACGACATGGCCAGGGTGACGACGATATCGGGCACCTTGGTGGCCACGACCAGCGCGCCGTTGAGCGCCCCTGCCAGCGCGCCCATGATCAGGACGAGTGCCGCGATCCCGAGCGCGGTTCCGAAGGACTGGTTGAGCATCAACGAAGCGGCGAGGACGTTGGCGAGGGCCATCAGGGCGCCCACCGACAAGTCGATCCCGCCTGCGACGACCGCCGCGGTCTGCGCCGCCGCCGCGAGCGCGAGCGGCAGCGCGCCGATCGCGAGCGTCTCGATGTCGAAGGCGCCAAAGCTCTCGTGGATGAGCTTGGTGAACAGGAGGAACGCGAGCAGCAGGAGGTAGAGCCCAATCGTCCAGCCGTTCCGGCGGACGGCACGCTCGAGCGCGCCTGGCTGTGCCGGCCTGATGGCGGTTGCCGCGCTACTGCTCATGGCTGACCTCCCGCGGTGGCCTGCGCGCTGGCGGACACCGCGGCAGCGCTCCCGTTGGCGAGGAGGCCGTACGCGGCCCGCAGCAACGTGGGTTCGTCCGCCTCGGCGGCGGGCAGCTGGGCGACGACCTGTCCGCCAAAGATCACCACAGCGCGGTCACAGGCGAGCTGGATCTCTTCGAGTTCGGAGGTGTAGAGGAGGACGGCGGCGCCGGCCGCCGCAAGCTCTCGCAGCAGGGCGTAGATCTCCCGCTTGGTTCCGATGTCGATGCCGCGTGTCGGATCGAAACAGAGGAGCGTGCGCACACCGGCAGCGATCCACCGCGCGATGGTCACCTTCTGCTGGTTGCCGCCGGAAAGGCGCCGCACCTCCGAACCTGCGCGGGTGTCGATCCGCAGCCGCGTGATCGCGGCGTCGACCAGGCGCGCCTCGCGCCGCATGTTGATGGCTCCCCAACGGAGCGGCGTGTTCACGAACGGCAAGGCGACGTTCTCGCGCACCGAGCGCTGGACGAGCAGGGCTTCCATGCGATCGGCGGGCACGTAGACCAGGCCAGCGCGGATCGCATCGGAGGGGTGCCCGAACCGGACGACCGTGCCATCGACACGGATCTCGCCACCTGCAGGGCGCTGGGCGCCAGCCAGCACGCGGAAGAGCTCGTCTTGGCCTTGCCCCTCCAGCGCCACGACGCCGAGCACCTCGCCGGCGTGCAGTTCGAATGAGACGTCATGCAGTTTGGTGCCCGCTCGTAGGCGTCGTACGGCCACGCGCGGCGTACCGCCAGCCCTTGCCGCTGTTGTCGGCGTTGCGGCTCCCTCGCGGGCCGCCTCCGCCACCGTACCGCCGAGCATCAGGCCGACCATCGCCTCTTCCGAGCCTTCACCGACATCGACCACACCGACGGTCTCACCATCCCGCAGGACCGTCGCCCGGTCACACAGGGCGCTGATCTCGGTGAGACGGTGCGAAATGAAGACCACGGCCCGCGTGTCGCTGCGCTGCCGGCCGACCACGTCCATGACGCGCTCGGTGAGGTCGGCCGGGAGCGCAGCGGTCATCTCGTCGAGCACGAGCAGGCTGGCGTCGAGTGCGAGCGCTCGGGCGAGGTCGAGTACCCGCAGCACGGGTAGCGGCAGATCGCGCGCCACCGTCCGCAGGTCGAGGTCCTCGAGCCCGAGTTCGGAGAGCCAGCGGCGGAACGGCCCGCTCGGGGTGGCCGTCAGCTGCAGATTGGACTGCACGTCGAGATCGGGGATGAGTGCCGGCTCTTGGTAGACCGAGGCGATCCCAATCCGCCGTGCCTCAGCGGGCGAATGCGTTCCCAGCACCTCGCCCCGGATGCGGATGACGCCGCGGTCGGGGCGGACCGCGCCGGTCAGGATCTTCACCAGGGTGCTCTTGCCGGCACCGTTGGCCCCGACCAGGGCATGGATTTCGCCGGCACGCACCGAAAGATTCGCGTTGCGCAGGGCCACCACGGCTCCGTACGCCTTGGCGATCCCGGTCGCCTCAAGCAGTTCGTTCATCGATCCCCGGGTGTGCAGCTGGACCCGACACGTCCGGCGCTTCGCGTGGGCCGCGCCTGGTGAAACAGAGTGTAGATGGGGCGCCGAGGCTCGACGCCCCATCTCGACATCGAACGGGGTCTACTCGCCTGGGCCCTTGCAGGCGAGGAGGTCGGCCTTCGTGTACGTGGTGTACGGCGGGACCTGGAAGTTGACGCCGTAGAACGGATCGAGCTTCGGATCGTACGCCGCCTGCAGCTTGGCCATCCCGTCCGCCGTCGTGTTGTCCCAGACTTCGGGCTGGATCTTGATGACGCGGTCAGCAGGCTTCTGGCCCTTGAGGATCTGCAACGCGAGGGCGATCCCCGCACCGCCTACGGGGGGCGGATTGGTGACGGCGGCACCCACGAGGCCGTCCGCCTTGAGGCTGATCAGATCGCCGACGAACGCGTTGTTGTCGGCGCCGACGATGGGCACGAACGGCTTCTTGGCGGTCTTGTAGGCATCGACCACTGTCGAGTCGATACCGGAGGTCCACACGCCGTCGATCTTGAGACCGGAACTCAGCAAGTTCTGGATCTGCTGCGCGGCGGTCGCCTCTTGCCAACCTGTGAACGTGGACGCGACGACTTTGATGCCGGGGAATTCCTTGAGGGCCGCCTCGAATCCGTTGTGGCGGTCGGTGTCGGCCGCGGCGCCGGCAGCCCCGCGCATCTCGACGACATTTCCGGTGCCGTTGAGCTTTTGGAACAGCCACTTGGCGCCCAAGTAGCCGTACTGATACTGGTCGTTCGAGAGCACGTAGGCCGTCGGGGCGGTCACGTTTTGGTCGACCGCGACGACCACGATCCCCTTGTCCGTGGCTTGCTTGATGACGCCATTGAGCGCGTTCGGATCGGCCGGGTTGAGGACGATCGCGTTCACGCCAGCCGAGATCAGGTTGCGGATATCGGCGACCTGCTGGCTGGCGTCTTCCGTCTTGTTGACGATCACCAGCTTGGAGACCTCGCCCGAGACCCTGGCCTGGGCCTTCATCGAGCAGATCATCTCCTCGCGCCAGCCATTGCCCTGGAGCGTGTTCGAGATGCCGATGGTGTACTGAGCGGTTGGCGCCGCCTGGCTCGACGCCGCTCTGCCGGGCGCCGCGCTCTGTGGCGCGCTGCTTGCAGGTGCCGGGGTGGCCGCGCTACTGCACGCGTTGGCAGCGAGTACCAACGTGGCTAGCGCGGCGGCGATTCGTATTCGGCGCGACGATGCAGGTTGCAACACGGATTCCTCCTCGTTCCGTCACGGATGCCGCGGTCGGTTGCCTGGTCGCCTGACGGTGCTTCGTCGCAGGCGACGGGCACAGCTGCGTTGCCTCGCGATGCACCTCCCTTCATCCCGTCGGGTCGATCGCGCGGGCGATCCGGCGCGCATGTTCCCGATAGGCTTGGTCGAACAGCTCCTGGGATCGTTCGGCGCCCACCACCGAGGAGCGGCTGATGACCGGCAGCACCATGCCCCGTTCGCTCAGCAACTCCGCGACGCGGACCTTGAGCGCGTTGACGATGGCGACCGCCGCGAACGTCGATCCCGGGCCGACTGGCGCCTCCCACCCATGCACGGCGCAGAGGGCGTCGGCTGACGGCGTGCAGAGGTCGATCACCAAGTCGGCCTCGTCGGGGAGGCGGCTCCCGACCGCTGGGTCGGCCGGAGCGGCGAGCGACTCGGCGACCGAGGTGACGGCGATCACCCGGAGACCGCGACGGCGCGCTCCTCGTGCCATCTCGACCGGGACCGCTGATAGGCCGCTCGCCGAGAAGACCATCATCACGTCGTGGGGTCCGAATCGAAAGTTGGAGAGGATCACCTCCGCGAGGCCCGGCGTGCGCTCGATGAACATCGCCTGTCGCTGTCCGTTGGCGCCCACGACTTGCGTGTGGAACGTCATCGACAACTCCACGATCGGGTTGAACCCAGGGAACGAGCCGTAGCGCGGGAACATCTCCTCGACGGGAATGCGCGAGTGTCCGGTGCCAAAGAGATGAACCAAACCGTCGGCGGCAATCGCTGCGGCACACCAGCGGCTCGCTTCTTCGATAACCGGCGACTGCGTGGCCACGATCTGCTCGAAGAGCGC
Source organism: Chloroflexota bacterium (assembly GCA_021812735.1). The sequence goes on from JAKAMV010000210.1 coordinate 9,837, forward strand.
GCGCGCGGCATCGAACCAAGCGAGCGACCGAGTGGTGGCGTCCATCGAGGCCGTCACACCTGCGCCCTGCCGGAGTCGCTCGCGACGAGCGATGCTGCAGCCGCCGCCTTGCGCGCTCGGAAGTCATCGAGGATCGCCTTGGTCTGCGTCGCCCCCACGCGCGTCACGCCGAGCTCCAGAACGGCGAGCAACGCGTCGAGCGAGCGGATCCCGCCGGCCGCCTTGATCCCGACATGCGGTGAGACGCTGCGCCGCATCAGGATCAGGTCCGCGTGCGTCGCGCCGCTTGGGGCGAATCCGGTCGACGTCTTGACGAAATCGGCCCCGGCCGCCTCGGCAGCGCGACAGCCGCGGACCTTCTCGTCGTCCGTCAGGTAGGCGTTTTCGAGGATCACCTTGACGATCGCGCCTGCCGCGTGGGCCACCTCGACGACTGCGGCGATGTCCGCTCGGACGTCCTCGTCGCGCCCCGAACGCAACGCGCCGATGTTGATCACCATGTCGAGCTCGGTCGCCCCATCGGCGAGGGCTTGGCGCGCCTCGAAGACCTTGGTCTCCGTGCGGTGGCTGCCGTGAGGAAATCCGACCACGGCGTCGACCGCCACGTCGGCGCCCGCCAACAAGGCGGCCACGCGCGGCACGTCGCAGGGTCGGCAGCAGACCGCCGCCACGTCGTACTCGGCAGCCAAGCGACACCCTGCTGCGATGAACGCGTCGTCGAGCTCGGGACGGAGCAGGGAGTGGTCGATCGTCTTGGCGATCTCCCGGTACGCGAGGCGGTCGAACAGTGTTTCCATCACAAACCTCACACGATCAGTGGGCGGAGGACGTCACGGGCGAGCAGGAAGCCGCGTTTGACCAGCTCGTCGCTCCCCTCGAACGTGCGGTCTTCGTGCTCGACGCAGAGCACGTGGTCGTAGCCGGCACGGTAGAGGGCGGCCACGAAGCGGTTCCAGGGGACCTCACCGAGCCCGGGCAGACGGGGCACCTGCCACCCCATGCCGAGCGAGAGGATCCCGTGCTCGTACAGGCCCTCCCGATCGATCATCAGGTCCTTGGCGTGCACGTGGTAGATCCGCGCGCCGAACTCCCGCACGACGCGCTCGATGTCGATCATCTGCCAGACGAGGTGGGACGGGTCGAGATTGAGCCCCACGGTCTCACCCCAGGCCTCGAACATCCGGCGCCAGATCCGCGGCGAGTACGCCAAGTTGTGCCCGCTCGGCCACTCGTCGTAGGTGAAGATCATGGGGCAGTTTTCGATGGCGATCCGCACCCCGTGGTCCTGGGCGTAGCGGACCAGGTCGGGGAAGATCGCCTGCGCGTCGGCCCAGTTCTCGTCCTGCGTCTTGGCGCGGTTGGCGCCCACGAACGTGTTCACGACGGGCACGCCCATCAGTCCGGCGGCCGTGATCACCTTCCGGAGGTGCCCGATCACCATGGCCCGATGCTCGGGGTCCGGGTGGAGCGGGTTCGGGTAGTAGCCGAGCCCGGAGATCGAGAGCCCCTTCGCCGCGAGCTCGCCCACGATCTCGCTCGCGCGGGTGGCCGACAGATCGGTGACGTCGATGTGACAGACGCCGGCGTAGCGGCGCTCCGCGCCCTCCGAGGGCGGCCAACACGCGACCTCCAGGGCCTCGAACCCGTTCGCCGAGGCCCAATCGGCGATCTCCATCAGCGGGGTGCTTGGGAACGGCGCGGTCAAGAGGCCAAGTTTCATCGGGAGACGCCCTCCTCCATCGGTTGCGCCTCAAGTGGGGCATGGGACCTGCTCGGTGCGGGCCGCAGAACCGGGGCCCAGGTGCCGGTTGCCGCGCTCGTGGCCACCGCATCGCCGACGAGCATCTCGTCGTGGCCGTCGGCGAAGGTGGGGTACGCCGGCTGCGCGGCGGGCCGACCGGCCGCGACGTCGGCGTAGACGGCCCGGAAGAGCGCGGCGAACGTATCCGCGAACCCTTCCACGTGGCCCGCGGGCAGCCGCGCGACGAGCTGTCCGGCAGCTGTCATCAGGGCCGGGTTGCGGAGCAGGAGCTCGTTGGCGCGCTCGCGGTACCCGAACCAGAGCTGGTCG
>JAKAMV010000211.1 GCA_021812735.1 Chloroflexota bacterium
GTGGAGATGATCGAGGAGGCGGAGAAGGCCGCCCGGCTGACCGCCGACCGCGCCGCCGAGGCGAGCCGGGGTCGCAGCGCCGCCGCCGACGAGCTGGCACGGGCGGCAGCCGAGCGCGACCGGCAGCGCGACGCCGTCGAGGCGGCGGCACCGACGCTGGCCTCGGGCCGCGAGCGGGTGGAGCGCGGCGCCTCGGTCCTGGCGGCAGCTCGGGCCGACCGCGAGGCGGCCGATGCCCGGGCGAGGGCCGCCCGCGCCGATGTCGACTTCCTCCGCGCCCGGGCGCAGCTCGTCCAGCTCGCCGAGCGCCGCGAGTCGCTGGCCGCCGCCCGGGCCGCGCTCGCCGAGGCGGAGGCGATCGCTCGGACGAATCAGGTCGACGAGCCGGCGCTCGAGGCGATCCGGTCGGCCGAGCGAGAACTCCAGGTGGCCCGCGCGCTGCTCGAAGCCGGCCGTCCAATGGCGACGCTGACGGCCCTGCGGGACCTCACCGTGCTCGTCGACGGAGCGTCGACGCCGATCGAGGCCGGGTCGACGGCGCGGAGGCGCGTGGCGGACCACTTGACGATCGAGCTCCCGGGCATCCTGGAGCTCGAGGTCGCCGCCGGCGCGGGGGACGCCGCAGGTGCCGACCGGGTCGCAGACGCCGAGCGGGCGCTGCGCGCCGCGTGCGAGGCGGTGGGTGTCGCGGACCTTGCGGCGGCCGAGGCCGCGGCGGCTGCCCGCCGTGACGCGCGAGCCGCGCGGGCCGAGCACAAGCGCCGTGTCGCCGACCTGCTGGGCGGCGACGATCCGGACCGGCTCGACGCCAGGATCGCGATGGCCGAGCGGCGCACGACGGGCTACCTCGAGGCCCGCACCGGCGAGCTGCCCATGCCGGCCGACGAGGACGCCGCCGTCACGGCCGCCGAGGCTGCCGAGCGCACCGCCGATGCCGCCCGCACCGCGGAGTCGGCGGCCGAGGCGGAGGACCGCGCCGCCCGCGAGCAGCTCACCGTACGCGAGGTGGCTGCGAGTGAGGCCGCCGTCCGCCTCGACCTGGCCGAGCGGGACGTGGCGACGCGCCAGGCGGCCATCGACGCGGCTCGGGCGACCGCACCTGACACCGCGCTCGCCGATGGGCTGGCCCGGGCTGTCGCCGTGCAGGAGGCCGCGATCTCCGCCACGGCCGCCGCCCGGACCGCGCTCGACAGCGCCGGGCCCGACGTGGCGAGGGCGCTTCTCGACAACGCCCGGCAGGTCGTGGACGGGCTCGCCGGCCGGCTGCGGGACGTGGAGATTGCCCAGGCCGAGGTCCGCGCCCGGCTCCGCGACCACGGCGAGGACGGCCTCGCCGAGCGACGGGACGCCGCCCTGTCCGCGAGGGACGCCGCCGCTGGCGAACTCGCCAGGTGGACGCAGCGGGCCGACGCCCGCAAGACGCTCTACGAGGCGCTCAAGGCCGCCCGCGACGCGGCGCACCTGGCGTACGTCGGCCCGCTGCGCGACATGCTGACCTCGCTCGGGCGCGTGGTCTTCGGGCCGTCGGTGGCGGTGGAGGTGGGCGAGGACCTCCGCGTCCGGAGCCGCACGCTGGACGGCCGCACGGTCCCCTACGAGAGCCTGAGCATCGGCGCCAAGGAGCAGCTGGGCGTCCTCGTGCGGCTCGCGGGCGCGATGCTGGTGGCCCAGGATGGCGGCGTGCCCGTGATGCTCGACGACACCCTCGGCTTCTCGGACCCCCGCCGGCTCGAGGCGATGGGGGCGGTCCTCTCGCTTGCGGGGGCCTCCTGCCAGGTCATCGTGCTGACCTGCTACCCCGAGCGCTACCGCCACGTCGGCGGGGCCAGGACCGTGGCGCTCCCATAGTCGGGTGCCCGGCGGGGGCTTCCCCTCGGCGGGCGGGCCGGGTAGGGTTCGCGCCCATATGGAGCGTCTCGACGCCGTGGCGGTTGACGGCGGCTCGGCTGGACTGTCGACCAGCCACGAGCTGGCGCGCCGCGGGGTCGAGCACGTGGTCCTCGAGCGCGGTCGGATCCGGCAGGCGTGGCGGGATTCATGGCGCTGGCGGGCAGAACGGCCGACGGGCTCGGGCGCCAGAGGGCGACGAGGCTGGGTGCCCGGCCAGCCGATGCGTGACCTGGGGCGCGCGACCCCGTCCTGCGCCGGTGCGGGCGCGCACCGCGCCGCCGCCGCTTCCCCGACGCGGGCCTAACGCGACGATACGGTAGGACGTTTGTCCTAGTCCGAACTTCCTGCGCCAACGGGGCGATCTGAACTCGGATCGACCTGGAAGGGCGGGCGGTGTTGGCTACACGGAGCCGGGCGCGAAGCCCAGCAGCTCGAACGCCCGGTGCTGGAGCGGGGTGGCCACGCTGAGCTTGTGGAAGGCTGCCCGCTCGTCGAGGCCAAGGGGCACGCACCGGTTGTCGGTGAGCGTGCCCAGGTGCTTGAGCAGGCCCGCGAAGCTGTTGACCGGCAGGCCATCGGGGGTGCGGTGGTCGCGCTCCTCGGCCCGGGCGCCCTCGGAGCGGCCGCGCGGCGCGACCGGGTCGGCCCGCTCCGGCGGCGCCTCGTCGCGGAACAGGAGCGGTGCCCAGGCCGCCTCGAGGTGCCAGCGCAGATAGGCCGCGAGGAGGCACAGGAACAGGTGTGCGCGAACGCGGTCCTCACGATGATGGAAGATCGGCCGGACCAGCAGGTCGTCGCCCTTCAACGCCCGGAAGTCGCGCTCGACCGAGCTCAGGCGCTTGTACGTCTCGACGACCGAGGCCGCGTCGAGACGGTCTGGCGGCACGCTCGTGCGCACGACATAGAGCCCGTCGAGCGCCGCTTCGTGCGCGATCGCGTCCGCCCGCCGGCGGTAGCTGAAGCGGCCCTCGGCGATATCGAGCTCGAAGTGCTTGGCCATCTTCTTGGCGTCGACCACCCGCCCCGCCCGCAGCCCGATGGCGGCGACGCTCCGAAGGCTGCCCCGCTCGACCATCGCCGCCACCCGGCTGAGCGCCGCCTCGGTCGCCGCGAGGAGTTCGTCGCGCTTGCGCGAGCGCTCGGCGGCGAGGACCGGGTTGCGACAGACGACGAGCCGCTCGCCGGGAAAGTCGGGGCTCGCGATCTCGGCCAGGTTGCGCTCGTCGAACAGGGAAAGCTGCAGGTCGCCGGCCTCGACGAGCGCGCGGATCGCCGGTGCCCGCAGGCAGCTCACCCAGCCGATCCCGCCGAGCTCCTTGAGGCGCTCGATGCGCGCGCTCGTGAGCATCCCCCGATCGCCCACGAGGACGATGTCGCGAAGGCCGAAGCGCTCGCGCACCTTGGCGATCTGGGTGTCGAGCGTGGCCGGGTCGGCGGTGTTGCCGCTGAAGGCCTCGACCGCGACCGGGCGGCCCCCTGCGTCGGTCACGAGGCCGAACACGATCTGCGAGCGGTCCGGCCGGTGGTCGCGCGAATAGCCGTGGCGGGCGAGCGGGCAGTGGCGGCCCTCCACGTACGTGCTCGTCACGTCGTAGAGCACGAGGGAGCCTGCGGCGAGATGGCGCGCCGCAAGGCTGTGCTCGATGCGGTCCTGGCGGGCCAACAGCCAGTCCATCGCGCCGTACAGCTCGTCCTCGGACACCGCGCCGAGACCAAGGCGCGCGGCGAGCGTCGAGTCGCCGAGCCAGGCGGCGGTCGCGAGCTTGGACGCCGGCTCGCACACCCGGGCCACGATGAGCGCGGTCGCGAGCTCGCGGACCCGCGACGGACGGCGCTCGAGGAGCGCCGGCAACTCGAGCCGGCGGAGCGTGCCCAGCACCGCGGCGACGTGGCCGTGGGGCAGGGAGCGCACGATCGAGAAGGCGTCGGCCGCGCCCAGGACGTGCTCGCCGCGCAGGATGCGCCGCAGGACCTCGATCGCCTCCTGGGGCAGGTGGGAGAGGTTGGCGAGGGTGCGGTGCTTGACCTTGCCGCCCTCGCGGTACGTCTGGCGCAGGAAGTAGTACGTGTACTCGCGATCCTTGTACGGCCGCACCACTTTGGCCACGTGCATCGCCTCGGACCGCTGCCGCTCCACGCACGGACCATCTCACAGGTGGCGACACTTGTCAAGCATATTCATGGCTACAATCTCGGGCACGATTCGACCGATTCCATCCCCGTTTCGCGTTCAGGATGGGCGCGCGTTGGCGAGTCGGGCGAGGAAGTTCGGGCTAGTACCACGGGCCAGGGTTTCCTCGAGGCCCGGGTCTACCCTCGCCTCGGGAGTCCTGGTGTCCGCTCCGGCCCACCCGATCCGGACGGTGGCGTCGGGCCTGCTCCCCGTCGGCCGCGGCTCGGTCGCGCCTCGGCGCACTGGCCGGCCCGCCGGTCAGGCCCTGGCTGAGTTCGCCCTGATCGCGCCGATCGTGCTGGTCCTCCTCCTGGTGGTCGGCGATTTCGCGAGGCTGTTCGCCACCGCGATCAGCGTCGAGTCGGCGACCCGCGACGCTGCGGAGGTGGCCGCCCAGGAGTACCTCCGCAACCCGCCCGGCAGCCCGCCGCCGAGCACGTACTACGACGGCGTCAGCACGTCCATCCACGAGGCGGCGGCAACGACCGTGTGCCGCGAGCTGGGGTCGCTGCCCAATGCCGGCGCCAACTGCAGTGCCATCCCGGTCCTGGCCTGCGTCCACGACGGCATGGACCCCGGCTGCACGACGCTGTACCCCGCCGGCGTGACGGTGCCCGCGCAGTGCGGGAGCCTCACCTCGAACCTGCCGTCCAATGCACAGGGCGGTGGCACCGAGACGAGCACCTGGGTCGAGGTCCGAATCTGCTACCGGTTCTCGACCCTGTTCGACATCGCGAGCATCGGCCCGATCCCGCTCCCGTTCGGCGACTTCTACCTTGAGCGCACGAGGGCGTTCACCGTGTCCAACTACTGATCCCATGCGCCGGATGCGCCCTCGGCGCCCGCGCGACGCCTGCCGCACCGGTCGCGGCGGCCAGTCGCTGGTCGAGTTCGCCCTGGTGTTCCCGATCGCGGTGATGGTCTTCATGGCCATCGTGGTGATCGGCCTGCTGGTGTTCTACACGCAGGAGGTCACCAATGCGGCGCGCGAGGCGGCCCGCTACGCCGCGATCCACAGCTCCACGGCCCAGTGCCCTACGGTCTCGTGGCGGGACCCGCAGACGCCGCCGAACAGCTACTACCGGTGCGACCCGCCGACGTCCTGGCCGAACATGGTCGCGTACGGGCGATCCAAGGTGTGGGGCGTCGACGCGGGCCTCGTCTACATCAACGCCTGCTGGTCAGGGTACAAGCACAGCGCCAGCGACGCGCTCGCCGATTCGCCGGCCGTCGACCCGGCCACCGGTGGCCCGAACATCTTCGTCCAGTGCACGATCGGCGGCACGGACCCCGTCGCCGACCAGGGCGGCCTCGCGTGCGGTCCCGGCCAGACCACGGGCGCCGACGACCCGGCCAGCGACCAGCCGCAGAACCGCGTCACGGCCTACGCGTGCCTGGTCTGGCGGCCGCCGATGGCCGGCTTCCTGCTCATCCCGCCGCAGGTGACGATCCGCGGGGTCGTGACCGAGGACATCCAGCGCCAGCAGTGAGGAGCGAGACCATGCCGATCCGCGGCCGCCGCAGCGGAGCTCGGGGCCAGGTGCTGCCCATCTTCGCAGTCGGCCTCATCGTGTTCATCGGGATCGCGGCCCTCGTCGTCGACGTCGGCTTCATCTGGATGGCGCACCGCCACCAGCAGGATGCGGTCGACCCGGCTGCCCTCGCCGCGGCGCGCTACATCCAGCCGACCGCCGACACCGCCCAGATGCAGCAGGCCGCCTGCTTCTACGCTCGCGAGAACGGCTACTTCGAGCGGGCGAGCGACAACAGCGGCTGCACCCCGCCCAATGACGGATCGGGGGCGACGCTCACGGTCAACTACCCGCCGTCGCGTTCGGCGGGCCAGTACGCCGGTCACACCGGCTACGTTGAGGTCATCATCAGCCAGCCGCAGCGCGTCTCCTTCGCGGGCGTGTTCGGCTTCACCCTGTTCAACGTGGCCAGCGAGGCGGTCGCCGCGTACGACGTCGGCAACTCCAACTCGGCGTCGCTGATGGCACTCAACCCGTCGAACTGCCCGCAGGGCGGCGGCACCGTCCAGGGCGGCGCGAACGTGCACATCTTCGCCGCCACCGGCGTGACCGGCCCGGGCGGCTACGTCCAGGTGGACTCGAACTGCTCTGACGGCCCGGCGGACAACATCTGCTCCACTGCCGGTTCGTCCGACGGCCTGACCGTGGGCGGCCAGAACGCGACGCTGACCGCGCCCGAGATCTTCGTGGTGGGCACCTGCAAGCAGAACAACGGCAACATCAACGGCACGGTCACCGAGGGGGCGAGCTATGTCGGCGACCCGCTCGCCGGGCTCGGCCCACCGCCCATGGCGTCAACGGCGACGGCATGCGCCGGCCCGAAGAACACCAAGCCGACCACCCCCGCCGGGGCCGAGGGCTGCAGCTTCAGCGGCGGCACGACGATGACGCTGTCCCCAGGGGTGTACTACGGAGGCTGGCACATCGGCGGCAACAACGTGAACCTCACGCTCGAGCCGGGCGTGTACTACATCGCGGGCTGCGGCATCACGCAGAGCGGGGGAACGCTGACCTCGGCCGGGGGCGAGGTCCTCATCTACAGCACCGACGACCCGTACTACGCGGCGCAGTGCAAGGCCGGGACGGCTCCGCAGCAGAACAGCGACTGCCAGGGGCCGGTCCAGCTCGACGCGTCGGGCAGCCTGGTCCTGAGCGGCCTGAGCCGGGCCACCGAGTGCCCAGGGCCGCTCTGCCCCTGGGCGGGCCTGCTGCTGTGGCAGGACGGCAACGGCAGCGCCAGCGCCCAGAACTCCGGGGTGTCGATCGGCGGGTCGACCAGCCTCCAGATCAGCGGCACGATCTACGCCCCCAAGACGGCGGTCTCCCTGGCGGGCAACAACGCCACGACCGGCTGCTCGGGGTCGGGGCCGTACGACTGCGCGACCGTCCAGATCATCTCCGACACCTGGGTGATCACGGGCGGTGTGGATCTCGAGATGCCGTACGACCCGAGCCTGCTGTACCAGCTGCCGCTCAAGGGCCTCGTGCGGTAACCCGTCCGCGCGAGGCGCGTCGCTCGCCCGGCGGTCGTCTCCAGGAACGCGATGGCGGCCGCCGGCGCTAGGCTTGCCGCAGCCGCCCCGAGGAGCCGACCCTGAGCCCGCCCGACCCGCCCGACGTGTCCGACCCGCTTGACGACCCCGTCACCCGGCTCGGCGCCCGCCAGCTCGCCGCGCGGATCCACGCCCGCGACGTGTCGTGCCGCGAGGTCATGACCGCGTCCCTGGCGCGAGTGGACGCGCTCAACCCGCGCCACAACGCAATCGTGAGCCTGCGCCCGCCGGACGTGCTCCTGGCCGAGGCCGACGAGGCCGACGCCGCCCTGGCCCGGGGGGACGACCGCGGCAGGCTGCACGGCTTCCCGCTCGCGGTGAAGGACCTCGTGGACACGGCCGGGCTCCGGACAACCCTCGGCTCGCCGCTGTTCGTCGACAACGTGCCGGAGCGGGACGAGCTCCTGGCGGCGCGGATGCGGGGCGCGGGCGCGATCATCGTCGGCAAGACCAACGTTGCGGAGCTCGGCTACGGGTCGCAGTCCTACAACCCGCTGTTCGGCGTGACCCGGAACGCGCTCGACCCCGTGCGCACGGCCGGCGGCTCGAGCGGCGGGGCGGCGGTGAGCGTCGCGGTGCGGATGCAGCCCGTCGCGGACGGCAGCGACAGCATGGGCTCGCTGCGGAACCCGGCGGCGTTCAACGAGGTGGTGGGCTTCCGCCCGACGCCCGGCCGCGTCCCGGCAGGAGCACCCGACGCCCGCTTCATCGAGGACCTCTCCACGGCGGGGCCGATGGGCCGGACCGTCGAGGACGCGGCATGGCTGCTCTCGGTCCAGGCAGGGCCCGACCCGGCATCACCGCTGTCGCTCGAAGAGCCGGGCGCGATGTTCGCGCAGCCCCTCGACGGACTGCCCCACGGCCGACGCGTCGGCTGGCTGGGCGATCTCGGCGGGCATCTCGCCACCGATCCTGGGCTGCTCGACGCGTGCGAGGTGGGTCTCCGCCGCCTCGAACTCCTTGGCTGCACGGTGGACCTGGCGCGGCTCCCGTTTCCGCCCGACCTCGCCTGGGAGGCGTGGACCACCCTCCGCAGCTGGCAGGTCGCCGGCTGGCTGGCGGCACCGTTCCGGGACCCGGTGCGACGCCCGCTGCTGAAGCCCGAGGCCGCCTGGGAGGTCGAGCGCGGGCTCGAGATCAGCGGCGAGCAGGCGTGGGCGGCGATCGGCCGCCGGTCGGAGGTCTTCCGCGGCATGCTCGCGCTGTTCGACCAGTTCGACAGCCTCGTCCTGCCCAGCGCCCAGGTCTTCCCGTTCGACGCGCAGGTGCACTGGCCCGCCACCGTGGGCGGGCGACCGATGGACACCTACCACCGCTGGATGGAGGTCTCGATCTACGCCTCGCTCGGCGGCCTGCCCGCCCTGGCGGTGCCGGCGGCTCGCGGAGCCCACGGGCTGCCGGCCGGGATCCAGCTGCTCGGCCGACCGCGCGACGACTTGGCGCTGCTGGCCCTCGGCCACGCCTACGAGCAGACAGGCGCCTGACCGCGCCCGGTCGCTGCGGCCGGAGCTACGCGTCCTCGAGCGGGATCGACTCGCGCCGGCGCCGCCTCGGCTCCTCAGCCCTGCGGTCCACGCGGGCGATCCACGCGTCCACGAGCGACCGCACCGCGAGCAGCTGCTCCTTGCGGGCAGCCCGCATGTGGGACCGGACATCCGTCGGCAGCACCACCGAGAGCAGCGCGTCCATCGCCTCCATCGGACTGCCCGTCGCCCGGGCCTCGGCCTCGCGGGCTCTTGCCTCCGCATCGGAGGCCCTCGCCTCCACCTCGGCGAGCCGCTCCTCGAGCGCGGCGAGACGAGCGGTGAGCTCCGCCTCTCGATCGGTTCCAGCCATGTCAGCTTGCTCCCTTCTGCGGCGCCACGGCCGCGCCGGCCGCCGCGAACTCGATCCGCAGGATGTCGTCATGGAAGCCGCCGCCGACCGTGTCGGCGTCCACCAGGATGCGCGGCAGGATGAGGTTGCGCCGCCACGACCCGACCGCGATGACCAGCTCGTCGGCGAAGCGCGACAGGCGCACCTCGTCCTTGGAGGTGAACGGCAGCTCGAGCTCCAGGACGAAGCGCTCGCCCTCGCGGCGCACCGTGTACGGGCGGCCACGGTAGTGGAAGCCCACCGGGTCGTCGTCGCCGAACACCGCACGGCCGAGGGTCCGGAGCATCCGGTCGCCCACCACCTCCTCGTCGAAGAACGGGGCGTCACGGACCGGGACAGGAGCGAACGACTCCTCGACCAGCGGCCGGTAGCGCTGCTGCGCCTCGCGCCAGGCGCCGAAGTAGGCGCCGGCGTCGGGTGGCAGCACGCGGTTGCACACCACCAGATCGGTCGGGTAGCCGTACAGGTGGAAGTACGTGAACGAGCGCTGCGCCTCCTTGATCACCATGCGCTCGAGGTTGAGCACGATGCGCACCGACGTCAGCTCCGGGTCGGCGAGCAGGTCGTGCATGTGCTCGAGCCGCCCGAACAGCTGCTCGCCGGCGTTGTAGACGTCGGCGTTGGGCGTCGGCATCCCGGTCACCCGCCCCAGGATGGGGCCCGTGACGGCGGCGATCTTGCGCTGGATCGGGTAGATGCGGTCCAGCCACCAGCGGCCGGCCTCGGGCAGGCTGAGCAGCCGCAGCGTCTCGCCGGTGGGGGCCGCGTCAACCACGATCAGGTCGTAGCGGCCGGAGTCGTGGTGCTCCGCGATCCAGAGCAGGCTCGCGAGCTCGTCCATCCCCGGCAGGACGCTCATCTCCTCGGCCAGCACGTCGTCGAGGCCGCGCCAGCGGAGCAGGCTCGACACGTACTCCTGGATCGTGCCCCAGTACTTGTCGATGTTGTGGAAGACCTCAGACTCCTGGCCCCAGAGGTTGGGGCCGATCTCGGTGGGCTCGGGCCCCAGACGCCGGTCGAACGAGTCGCCAAGGCTGTGGGCGGAGTCGGTGGACAGGACGACGGTGCGATAGCCGCGTTCGGCGGCGAGCAGCGCGGTGGCCGCGGCGACGCTGGTCTTGCCGACGCCGCCCTTTCCTGTGTAGACGACGATCCGGGTCATGCCGCCACGTTAGCGCGGCGGCGGGAAAGGGGCGTGCAGGCACCCCGACACGTTGCGGCGTCTTCATCGAAGGCCCGGATCGGGTCAAGGAATCGCAAGGATCGGCGTTCGCGGGCGGGCTCTCAGGGAACCCCAATCTCGAGGCGCTCGAATGACGGTCATCGGCGAACCCGACCCCGGCCACCGGAAGGCCGCGAGCCCGGAGCCGTCCGCATCACAGGTACCCCATGACGAGCGACCCGAACCGCCCCGACCCGATCCTCCCGCCGCCGGTGCCCTCCCCCAGCCCGGCCGCCCAGCCCGACGCCACCCAGCCCGCCTTCGCGGTCCCAGCGGCGCCGCCCGCGGTCTCGACCGATGCCGCACCGGCATGGCCCCGGCCGCCGGCCGCCCCGGCCGCCCCGACCGCCCCGGGATCAGCCTGGGCGTCGCCCGCCACTCCTGCGCCGGCGGGGTCGCCGCCCGCAGCCGAGTGGGCGACGCTGCCGCCCGCGCCCGCGCAAGCGCAGCAGGCGAGGACCCATCGCGGCGTGGCCCCGATGGTCCTCGCCGTCGCCATCATTGCCACGGCCGTGCTCACCGCCGGGACCACCTACGTGGCCGTGGAGGCGACGCACCCGGCCCCCACGGCCCAGACGAACCAGCTGACCGCCGCCCAGCCGTCGACGGGTCCTGCGGCCGCCACCACCCCTGCGGGCGAGGCGGCCCCGAGCCTCACCCCGGCCAACCCGCTGCCGGCGAACGGCCAGGCATCCATCCCGGACATCGTCAAGGCGGTCGGGCCGGCCGTCGTCACCATCACCGTCGACGGGGCCACCTCGACCGACCCGACCACGGGGCTGAGCGGCTCGGGTCAGGCCGTGGGCTCGGGGATCATCTTCGACGCCAACGGCCTGGTCCTGACCAACCACCACGTCGTCGCGGGCAACCCGAGCAAGATCACGGTCACCCTCAAGGACGGACGGACGTTCAACGCCTCGATCTACGGCATCGACACGCTGACCGACCTCGCCATCGTCAAGATCGAGGGCGCCTCGAACCTGCCGACCGCGCCGATCGGCTCCTCGGCGAACATCCAGGTCGGGCAGCAGACGATCGCCATCGGCAGCCCGCTCGGCGACCTGACCAACTCGGTGACCAGCGGCATCGTGTCCGCGCTCGGCCGCCAGATCGCCGTTGAGGGCGAGACGCTCGACAACCTGATCCAGACCGACACGCCGATCAACCCCGGCAACAGCGGCGGCCCGCTGCTCGACGCGGGCGGCAACGTGATCGGGATCAACACTGCCATCTCGTCCAACGCCCAGAACATCGGCTTCGCCATCCCGATCGACGTCGCCCGCCCGCTGCTCGCCCAGGCCTCGGCCGGCCAGCCGCTGGCCCGCGCGTGGCTGGGCGTCCGGTTCCAGACGATCGACCCGACCCTCCAGCAGGAACTGAGCCTGCCGGTCGCGAACGGCGCCTGGATCCCGTCGGCGGCCGCGCTCCAGCAGTTGCAGCGCCAGTCCGGCGCCGGATCCGGCGGCAGCGGAACCACCCCCTTCGGCAACGGCTTCGGCCAGGGCTCCAAGGGGAGCGGCTCCGGCGGCTCGTCGGCCACCGGCTCGGCCATCGTCGCGGGCAGCCCGGCAGCCAAGGCCGGCCTCGCCGAGGGCGACATCATCACCGCCGTCAACGGCACCAAGCTCGACGCCACCCACACCCTCGACCTCCTGCTCGGC